>JASHQZ010000235.1 GCA_030038835.1 candidate division FCPU426 bacterium | reverse complement strand
CCTGGTCCTCGCCCCTCTCCTGGTGGCGCACGATGTTCTCCAAGACCATGATGGCGTCGTCCACCACCACGCCGATGGACAGCGACAGGGCCATGAGGGTGAAGGTATTCAAGGTGAAGCCGAAGAAATAGGTGACGATGAAGGTGCCGAAGAGGGAAGTGGGGATGGCCAGGAACACGTTGAGCGTGGAGGACCAGCTCCCCAGGAAAATGAAGCAAACCAGGGCGGTCAGGATGGCGGCCAGGCAGATGGTCAGCTCCAGTTCGTGGACGTTGTCCTTGATGAACTTGGTGGTGTCGAAGTTGACGGCGATGTGATAGCCCTCGGGCATGGTCTTTTGGACCTCGATGGCCTTCGCCTTGGCCGCGTTGGCGATGTCCACGGCGTTGTAGCCGTCCTGCATGACCACGCCCAGGCCCACCGAGGGGGAACCGTTGAACCGGGACAGGCGCACGATGGGGGTGACGATGCCGTCCTCCACGGTGCCGATGTCCTTGAGGCGGGTCAGGGTGTAGTTGGGGTTGCCGCCCCGGGTTAAAACGGGAAGGTTGGCGAAATCGGGGACCGTATAGGCCTCGCCCATGCTGCGGATGGAATACTGGACGTCGGGGGTTTCCATGTAGCCGGCGGGCACCTCGGCATGCTGGTGCTCGATGCTGTTGATGATGTCCAGGGCCGTCAACTGGCGGGCGTTCAACTTGTTGTTGTCCACCCAGACGTTGATTTCCCGGTTCATGTAGCCGCCCAGGAAAACCTGGGCCACGCCGTTCAGGCTTGTGAATTTATCCGCGATATGGTCGCGGGTGTAGAGGTTCAAGTCCCTGAGGGTGTTGGGCGGGTCGGCGGTGACGGCGAACCAGATGATGGGAGAGGCGTTGGGGTTCAACTTCTTGATGACGGGCGGGAAGATATTGGTGGGAAGCTGTTTTTCCACGGAGAAGATCATGGTCTGGACTTCCTGGACCGCGATGTCCGGGTCCCGGCTGATGTCCAGGTAAACCGAGATGCTGGCCACGCCCTGGCTGCAGGTGGATTGCACGTCCTGCACGCCCTCCACGCCCAAAACCGCCTGCTCCACGGGGTCGGAAACGTCCGACTCCACCACTTCGGGCGCCGCGTTGGGCAGGGTGATGGAGACGTTCACGACCGGGAAGGTCACGTCGGGCATCTGGGCCAGGCCCATGCGCTCGAAACAAATGAAGCCGAAGAGGATGAGCCCCGCCATGAGCATCCAGGCGAAGACCGGGTTGCGGATGGATATGTCGGATAAAGTCATGGCCAATCACTCCGTTCGTGAATTTTGCTCTCGTTCATATTGTTTAAGGATCGGGCTAGGCCCGATGAAGTAATGAGAGCAACGCAGTTTTCTTTATTGAGGCCGAGGGCCTCGTTTAAGATGGAAAAACCGTGTGAATTTAGGTGATTTCCGCGAAGCGGAAATCCCATTAATTTAGAACCCGACACTTAAAACTCAAAACTAGTTATTTGCCATCTTGGGAAGTTCACCCGTTGCCACCTGCAGCCAAAGCCAGTCGTAAAGGGTCTGGTACTTGGCCTGGATATAGCTCACCTCGGCGGTTTCCAGGGACGTCATGACCTGCAGCAACGCCAGGTTGGTGGTGAGGTTCAGCCTCAAGTCGTGCAGGGTGTCCTTATAGTCTTCCTCATAGGCAGCCACGGCTTGCTGGTAGGCATCGGTCTCCGCCATCGATTCGTTCAGGCTCTTGTAGGCATCGCGGATGTCGTCCAAGGCCGTCCTTCGGGCCAGGGATAAAGCCAATTCGGCCTGGCGCTTTTTGGAGGCCGCGGCGTCCTCTTGGGCGAAATCCTGGCCGCCGGTAAAGAGGGGAAGGGAGGCTTCCAGTTCAACGGTCCAGACGTTGGTGTCCACGGGTTTGTCATAATCCACGTAATAATCAGCTTCGGCGACAAGGGTCGGCAGGTGTAGGCCGTGGGCGGCGAGAAGCTGGGCGTCCGCCACTTGCACGCTGGCTGCGGCCGATTTCACGTCGGGCCTTTCCTCCACTTTCGATTCGGCGTCCTCCAAGGTAAAGGACGGCTGGGAATAACTTTCCTCGCAAACGAGGGGCTGGTCGGGCTTGATATCGGCCAGCGTGGCCAGGGTCACGGCGGCCTCGGAAAGTTGGTACTTGTCGTTTTCCAGGTCGGCCAGGACCTGCTTCAGTTGAGCTTGGGTGTTGGCGACGTCGGACAATTGGGAACGTCCGATGGTCTGCCACTGCTGTTCCACGTCCAAAATCTGCTGGTTCAAGTCCCGGGACTTCTCGAGGGCCGCCTGGGATTCCTGGAGCTCCAGGACGGTGTAAAAGGCATGGGCCACACTTTCCAGCAACAACTGCGACTGGTAGCGGAAAGTGTAATTTTGGTAATCAATAGCCGCGTCCGCGCCTTCCAAGGCCGCCGGATCGTTCAAGCCGCTGATGGTTTCCGCTGCGGAAAAATAAGCCGTGTCGCTGGGGGGAAGGACCAGGACGTTGGGGCTTCCATTGCCGATAAAGCCGTTGGGTCCACTGGAAGCCCAAGTTTTGGTTCCGTTCAATGCGATTTGGGGAAGGGCGGACCCGACGGCCTGGGCTTGTTGGGAGTGCGCCTGCAGGACGTTCTCATAGTTGGTGGCCAGGGTCTCCGTGTGTTTGACCGCCAGGGAATAAACGTCCATCAGGTTGAGGGCCTGCTTTTGCAGGGCTTTTTGGATGTCGTCCGTGGTGACGCCGGTGACGTCCTGGAGAGGCTTTTCCACGTTGTTGTCGCCCACCGTCACCGGGGCCTCGGCGCAACCCGAGAAAAACACCGCTCCCAAAACAGCCGCTAACGCCAGGCGAAACGAAGGACGAATCAAGGGACTCTCCTTAAAGAAATAAATTGCAACACAGGGTACTCAGAGGGCGCATGGAAAGGAAGAGGAAAAGGGAGCGGGTCCAGCTGTGGCCCAAGATGTTTTCCCAGCCTTTTTTAAAACGCTGTCTTTCGGTCGTGAAATTGAACCGCGGATGACTTCGGTTACCGTCCGGTGACCGGCTCCATGGAAACCGGAGCGGGACCGCATCCGAAGAATTGATCCTGTTTGCGCATGCGTGCGTCCGATTGAGCCACCATCTCGTCGTATTTTTTGATTTGGTCGGGATTGAGCAGGGCGCGCATTTGAGCCCGGAAGGATTCCCGCAGGGCCTTGAACTTGCCGTCGGTTTCCTGGCGCAAGGCGTCCCCCTTGGGGAGTTCCTGGTTCAAGAGCGCAGCCACCTTGTCCCTCTGGTCGGCCGTGAGGCCCAGCTTGGAGTCCAGGCGCTTAAGGATGCGGTCCGCGTCGGCCGCGCCAGCCGGATGGTGGGGGTGGAAACAAAACCGCAAGGTGATCCCCGTGGCCGCCACGCCCGCCAGGAAACCGATCAAGAGGAGCAAGGAATTTTTTACCCAGGGCTTCATGCGCTTCCTCCTTAAGGCGCGATTTCATCCGGGGAATAGGAAGCCTGCATTATTCCATTACCGGAGGCAGAGGCGTAGGAGGAGTAGGAAGAAAAGGCGGCATCCGCGCTGGGCGCAGAATAAAGGCCGGTGTCGGGAAGCACGGAGAAAAAGGCCCATCCAGCCAGGACAGCGGAACCCACCAGGGGCAGGGCCCAGCGCAGGACCCATCCCCACGCCGACTTCCCGGCATCCAAGGCGGAGGACCGGACCCGGTCCATGACCTTAGCGACGAAAAAGTCCTCGGAGGCCTCCGAGAAGGTTTGGGATGGGAACAGCCTCGCTGAAACCGACTTCCATTGGGCGATGGCCTTCCGGCACTCGGGGCATTGGGTCAAGTGGCCCTCCACCAGCTTCCTTTCCCGTTCGGAAAGGGGGCCGTCGTAGAGGGCGAAGAGTTTTTGTTGGATCGTTTCGTGCGTCATGGGAAACCTTCCTTATTCTTCTTCATAGACGTCATTTTCCCGCAGGAAGTGTCGTAAATTCTCCTGCAACTGCTTGCGGGCCCGCGACAGGCGGCCTTTGACCGCGTCGAGGGAACAGTCCAGGGTCTCGGCAATTTCCTGGTATTCCAAGCCGTCGGCTTCCCTTAAAGTAAGGATTATCCGATAATCCTCGGGAAGGGTGGAAAGAATTTTGCCCGCCAAATCCCGGTTTTCCATTTGTGCCGCGGCCACGGGATTGGAGGAAAACAAGCGGTGGATGGCGTCCCCTTCCTCCTCCACCAGCGCGTCCAGGGAATAAGTCTTGCGCCGGTTGCGCTTCCTTAACACGTCCAGGCAGTGGTTGGTGGTGATCCGGTAAAGCCAGGTGGAAAAGGTCGAGTTGCCCTTGAACTTGGGAAGCGACCGATAGGCCTTCACGAAGATGTCCTGGGCCGCCTCCTCCGCTTCGGTGTGGTTTTGAAGCATGGAAAGGCAATAACCCATCACCTTCTTGTGGTATTGGCGCACAAGATCGGCAAAAAGCTCCTGCTGGCCCGACCGTATTTTTTGGATCAGTTCAAGGTCTTCGATGGACGCACTCCCTTGGCATGAGACATTTTACCCTTATTCCTCTAAAATCGGGCGAAGCCCAATAAGGTAATGAGGGTGATATAGGTTCCATATTGTGGGGCTGAAGGCCCATTGAGTTGGCTGCAACTGTATAGACGTTCCGGACGGTTTTGGGGTGTTTCAAGGGGTGATACGGTTTTCGGGCTTTTCCATGGCGCTCGGACCGCAAGGATGCCGCGGGAATGCCAAGTTGGTTATAATGACCCGCTTTGGAAAACAGGCGCCTCTCGGAGGGTTCCATGCCCCTGGCCTTGACCTCCCAAGAAAAAAAGGTCCTCGGCTTCATCGCCGTGATGGTGGTCTTGGGTCTGGCCATGCTCGGAATTAAGAAGTTCGTCTCCGGAGCCCCGCCCGTTTCCGCCGCGTCGGCCGCCGTCAACCCCGCACATTGATGAAAGGAAAAGATCGTGGTCCGAACCACCCCGTCCCTGGATGGCCGAATGTGTTTCCTGGAAGAGAATGGTATAAGTTAAATGCCCCCCCATTTGCTTCACCGGCGCTCACAGGCATCCTCGGCGGCCCAACCGGGTTTTTCTTTGATGTTTAAACCCCGTAGTTTTTGTGTGGCGTTGTCACTGGCCGCGGCGGGCCTGGCCCTCGCCGCTGGCGTGGAGGTGATCAAGGATGTCCCCTCCACCTTCGTGTACCCCGCCGACGGGTTCCTTCCCTTCAACCTGCACCGCGCCACCCAGACCATCGCTTATCTCTACGGGGGTTTTCATTTCGACGATCCCGAAGGGGTCGCCTGCGCGCTTTTAAAGGTGGACCACGACCCCAAGGCGCCCCAGAACGACGTAGTGGTGACGGTCGTCGGAGTCAATTCGGGGGCGGGCGAGATCATCTACAACGCAGGCCTCAAGGACATTCACCGCTTCGGCGCGCCGGGCCAGGGGGAAGGGCAGTTTTCCCATCCGACGGGTGTGGCCATTGACGCGGACGGCAACGTGGCCGTTGCGGACACGGGCAACAACCGCATCGCCCTCTTGCGCCACGACGGCCTGAGGATCACCTGGGTGAAGGCGATCGGGGGGGCCGGCGACCAACCGGGCCAATTCAACGCGCCCCAAGGTGTGGCTTATGATTCCCAGGGCAACCTCTATATAGCGGACACGGGCAACAACCGCATCCAGGTGATGAGCAAAAGGGGCCGGTTCCGGGTTCTGGACACCCCCCCCTTGGAAGGACCTTCGGCCATCGCGGCCATCGACGCCAAGGAACCCTGGACCTTCTACACCCAGGGGCCCTACGCCAACCGCCTGGCGGTCATCGACCAGAAGGGGCAGCGGCTGACCGCTTTCACGCTAGAAGGCAAGCCCCTGGCGCGGACCACCGCCGTGGAAATCCCCGACCCGCCCGTGCAGCTCTCTGCCTGCGCCTTCGATTATTTGGGCAACGTGGTGGCCACGGACTTCGCCCATTCCTGCTTAAGGAAATTCGACAAGGACCTCCACTACGTGGTGACCTTCGGCGGCGAAGGCGACGGCGATTTCCAGTTCACCGAACCCCGCGGCATCGCCATCCACCACCAGTTCGGCCAGGTGATCGTGGCGGAAGAAAACAGCGTCCAATATTTTTGGAACGGGGCGGATGCCGTCGACCTCAAGGTGGAGCCCGCGGGTCAGGGTTTCCACATCCCCTTTTTCCTGACGGAAAAGGCCTTAGTGAGCGCCGAGATCGACAACGGCGCAGGAGAACCCGTTTCCACCTTGGAGCAAAACAAGGACATGGACCAAGGGCCCGAATCCATCGACTGGGCGCCCTCCCCCTCAGTGCGCAGCGGCGCCTATCAGCTGAAGATGGACGTCATGGCTACCTATTCCTCCCGCGACCGCATCGAAAAGGAAATCGACCTGCCGGTGACCTACACAAAATAGGCCCGCGATGAATCCATTCTCCGCGAAAAAAGAGATAAACCTTTTCCGGGCCACGGCCCTTCGAGCCGCCCTCCTTTGTGTCCTGGCTTGCGGCTGCGGCCCCAACCCGGCCGAGCCACCCCTGCCGCAGGTGGATTACGTGAAAGCCAAGGCCTTGAGCGACGCAGTGGCCGCCGATTTGGCGCGGGGCGACGCCAAGGACCTGGACGGCCGGTTGGACATAGGCTTCCGCTCGGTCGTTCGGGGTCCGGAGGACGTCCGGAAGGTCCTCGGAAAGATGGAGGAATCTTACGGCCGACCCACCCGGTGGGTATTCAAGATCGAGCAGCCCGGCGTGCGCACCGACGGACCTTGGAAGCGGACCAGCCTGAGCTTTTTCTATGAGGTTCAGACCACGAAATACCCGCTTGGCAAATATTTCCTGAAGGTGGAGGTGGTCAATGCTTTCACCGGCGGATACCCCGACGTCTCGGGCTTCGGCTTTTTCACTTTCAAGGACGGCAACGTCCCGGATTACCTCAAATAACAACAAAACAAGTTTTGAGTTCCGAGTTTTAAATGTTGAGTGGATGTATGTTTTTGAACCATGGGTTCAAAAACTTCCGAAATCTAACAATTATTAATTCAACAATATTTGTTCCCAGGTGTTTTATGGCCCGGTGGCTGAAATCACCCGTCCTTTATTCGCTCCTGATCGCAGCCCTCGGGCTGCGGTACTGGCAGGCGGAACGGGCCTTTAAGGCCCAACAACAAGTTTTGGGCCCGGCGCAAAAGGCCCATTTTAAGGTTTGGGTCTCGGAGGAGCCCGAGATCCTTTTCGACCATTTGCCGGGAAGTCATGCCACCGGAAGATCGGCCGGCCTTTACCAGCCTTTCGCCAAGGAAGCGAGGGCGGTTTGCACGCTGGTTTCCCTGGATGGGCGGCCTGAACCTCCGGTGAAGCTGCGCTGTACCTTCCACCTTTCCCCTGGGGCCCCCCAGCCGGTCCTTTCCTACGGCGACGCCGTGGAAGGGGAGGGCAGGATCGAAGCGCCGCAGTCCGCCATGAACCCCGGCCAGTTCGACTACGCCCAGTACCTGAAAACCAGGGGCGTGGCCTATGTGATGTATTCGGGCGCTGGGAAGTGGCGGAAGGCCGGACCACCCCAAGGATATGGCTCTTTCTTCCTCCGCTGGTCTTGCACCCTCAAGCGCGCGGCGGAAGACGCGATTTACCGTCACCTTCCCTTTCCCGAGAACGCCCTCTTGGACGGCATCCTCCTGGGTGAGCGGTTCCCCCTGCCGGAGGAGGTCGTTCAATCCTTTTTCCTGACCGGTACCATCCATATCCTGGCGGTTTCGGGCATGATCACGGCCTTCCTGGCCGGGCTTTTTTTCACGGTTTTCCGGGCGCTCCAACTGGGGCGCAAGTGGGCCGCCGGACTAACCTTGGCGGGGCTTCTTTTCTTTATATTTATGACCGGCGCGCACCCGCCGGTGTGCCGGGCCGGGCTTTTTTCCGCCCTGGCGCTTTTGGCCCTTCTTTTGGAGCGCCGCATCCACGGCGGCGTACTTCTCCTCACCACGGCGGCCGTCCTCATCGCCTTCAACCCCTTTTTGGTGGAAGACCTCTCCTTCCAAATCTCCTTCCTGGCTACGGCCGGGCTCATGGTGATGGCTCCCTGGTTTATGGAAAAGCTCTCTTTCCTCTGGAGGCCCGCGGCCCGGTTGGTGACAGCCACCACCTCGGCCCAACTGGCGGTCTGGTGCCTCATTGTTTACGAATTTAACCAGTTTTCGGCCTATTCCATTCTCTCCAACCTCCTCATCGTTCCGTTGGCCCTATTCGCCACAGCTGGGGGGATGGTCCTGCTGGCGGGCGCCGCCGTTCATCCCGCCCTGGGGACCCTTTTCGGCGCGGCCTGCGAGGCGCCGCTTAAACTCCTCATCCTTCTCTCGGACGTCCTGGCGCGCCTGCCCAAGGCCGAATGGATCGTGGCTTCACCGCCCTCGGCCTGGGTGCTCGGGTTCCACGCACTGTTGTTGGTTTCGTTCGTTTGGTTTTGGCCCCGCTCCCGGCCCGAGAAACCCTCGGAAAACTGGGAACGATGGTGGAATGGGATTTTGAGGGGAAGGCGCTGGGTTGTCCGGGCCTGGATTCTCTTTTTCGCAGCCATGGTCGCATCCTGGGGTTACACGGCCCTCCGCCACCAACCCTTCCGAGTCACCTTCCTTGCCGTGGGGCACGGCAACGCCGTGGTATTGAGGTCGCCCCAAGGACGGGTGCTGGTGGTGGACGGGGGAATGGAAACCCGCGGGGCGGACCGTTACAGCCTGGTGGTGTCCTACCTGCGGCACCTCGGCGTCCAAGGGATCGACGGCGTGTTGGACACTTGTCCCGACGGGGACCACGCCGGCGGCTTGGTAAACGTGATGGGGGCCTATCCGGTGGCCGCGGCTTATGAAGGTGACCAAGTGCGGTCGGACAACCTGGTTTACCAGCAGTTTAAGGAAATCATCGAGGAACGCAGTGTCCGGCTTGAGCCGCTTAGGCAAGGCGACCGGTTGGGGGAGATGGAACCGGCCCAGGTCACCCTCCTGCATCCTCCGGATGATTACGTTCCCCGGCGGCACAAGGACAACAACCGGTCGCTGGTCTTGGGAGTGTCCTTCGGCGGGTTCAACTTGGTGCTGCCGGGCGACCTGGAAAAGGAGGGGATCCTAAGACTACTCAGGGACAACCGGCCTTTTCCAAAGACGGACTGGTTCATGGCGCCCCGCCACGGCCGTTTCAGCGGGGAGCCACTCCTTTGTGCCCGGGCCCTGAAGCCCCGTTACGTGGTGTTAAGCGACTGGCGGGACTACCCCGACGACCGATCGGATTTCCAGTCGGCGGTACCGGGCGCCGTGGTTTTGTCCACGGCCGTGGAAGGAGCCATTGAGGTGGAACTGTGGCCTGATGGCAGGGGGCGGTACCGGACGTGGCGGAATAAAGACTGGAAGGCGTTTAGTCGGCGATCGACAGGCCTTCGATAAAGCCAAGGCAAGATGAACTTGCCATGAGCCGTCGACTACGGGCTGCCGTCAGCCGTCGGAAGTTTTACAGCCCTGTGTTAATTTGTTTACCGCCCGTTGACTTTGCCTTAAAAAGAACCCTATAATTCACCACATGAAGGTGGTCCTACAAGATATTGTGCGCGAAGTTTCAAAGGCCACTAAACTTGCCCTGCCTGACGCGCAGGTAATTGTCCGTAAGCTTGTTTCCACCCTGGAACAAGGGCTTTTAAGCGGTCAAAGGATCGAAATAAGGGGTTTGGGGGTCTTCCAAACCAAGACCGTCCAGGGTAAAAAGGGCCGTGACATGGCCCGGAACCTTTCCATATCCATCCCCGCCTACCAAAAGGTTTCCTTCAAAGCCGGCAAGCAGTGGAAAAAACGGTCCAAAGAACCTCAAGAAAATCCGCCCCCGGTGGCGGCTCCGAACGGTCAGTTGGAAATGCAGATCTTGTTGGAAGTGGTCAACCATTGAATTGAAAGGTCATTTCATTTCACAGAAGGGAGGAAGGATGTCCACCACGGTTCATTACTTCGGAAAAATCAGGAACCCCGAAGCCATCCGGGAAATCCAGGAGGAGTTTCGTGAGATCGCCCAGGTCAGCGGCTGGTCGCACGAGATGGTGGACCATGTCTTCACGCAGGAGGACGAGCTGCCAGCCACCCGCCTGACCCTGCGCGGCATCCGCCTTACCTTGAACAAAACCACCACACCCCTGCAGCTGACCTTTGATAAGGACGGATACCTCTCGCACATTTATTACGAGAAAACGCCCGCCGACCTCATGAGCCCCCTGCCCCAGGCCCGGTCGGCCCGCCAAGTGCTGCACCAGGTTCACACCAGCACGGCCGCCCGAGTGGGCGACGCGGCCGCTCACGTCACGGTCGTAAAACTTCTGGACTACGTCAAGAAGCGTTACGTGCCCAACCTGGAAGTCATCGACAACACCGGCTATTGGTACTCGCGGGACGAATCGGTGCTCGCGCCCAAGAAGCTCGAACTGGCCAAGAAATAACCCATTTCCAAACCGAAGCCGTAAAGACACGAAGAAAGGTTTTATCAAGATTGAGAAAAATCTTATTTTCCCGGAGCCCTTTTGGCTTTGCCAAAAGGGCTTTTTTATTTCGACCCCGGGGTTTGGGAGTTCCGCTGAAATTTAAAACCGTTTTCTGGGCGGCTTCGTGCCTTTGGGTCGGCTCTTGGTTTATCCGCCCCGCCTTCGCCGAGTCCTTTGAGGTGGAAATCGGGAGGATGTTCGCCCAAGGAAAGGACCCGGAAATCCGCTATGCCGTCCAAAAGCGGCTCGAGGAAAACCCCGCCGACCCCGGACCCCTCCTGGAGTTGGCGGACCTGGACGAAAGCCAGGGGAATTACTCCGGCGCGGTGGCCGCCTACGAGGATTACCTCGCCCAAAAGAACGATTGGACGGTGAGGCGGTCCTTAGCCCTGGCCCGGGAGCAAATGGGGGATTTCGCCAACGCGGCCCGGGACCTGAAGGCCCTGGAACGGGAACACCCCCAAGACCCCGAACTCCTTTGGGGCCTGGCGCGGCTGTGCCTGGAGCAGGCCCGCTGGAGGAGCTTCCGCACCCAGGCTTCACGCCGCGAGGCCATGAGGGAGGCGCAAGACGACCTGACCGCCCTGGCCGGCTTGGCCCCCCATTTCGCCCTGGCGACCTGGGAACTGGCGGAAGTTTCCCGCCAGTTGGGCGATAACACCCGGGCCCTTGAGGCTTATGAACTAGTGCTTCAACAGGACGCCAGCTTCAAGCGCGCCCACCGCTATATCGCCAGGCTCCTGGCCCGTCGGGGAAAATACATTGAAGCCTTGGCCAAGTACGAGCAGGCCATGGCCGTGGAACCCAATGATGAAGGGCTTAAAAAGGAGGCCCAGCGCCTGGCCCTGACGGCCCCCCGCCAGGCCCAAAAGCGTAAGGCCGAGCGTGAAAAGCAGTGGGAAAGCTGGACGCCGCCCCAGGAAACCCCCATCGCGCCTTCCCCGGTGACCCTGCGAGTCGGCCTTTCCACCGGCACAGGCCGCCTGGTTTTCCGGGGGGAATCGGACCTTCAAGTGGAAACACCGGCGGGGAAGCCCGTGACGGTCTTGAAGGCCGGGGAGGACTACGGCGTCCTCTACCGAAGGGCCCGCCCTCCCTGGAGGCCCAAGGACGCCTGGCGGGTCCAAGATAAAAAAGGAAAGACGGTGGCGAGCTTCGACCAACGGCTTTGGATCGCGCCCCTGGATCCGCAAAAACCGGTCGTGCTGCACGCCATTTCCTCCAATCCCGGCTATTTTTTCGCCAAGGAGGAGGACCGGGCCTACCGGGGTCTGGTTGAAATCCTGCCCAAGGCCGGAGAAGGCTTCAACGTGATTAACCGAGTTTCCCTGGAGGACTATACGGCGGGCGTCCTGCCCTCCGAAATGGCCCCCAGCTGGCCCGGGGAGGCGCTGAAGGCCCAGGCCGTCGTGGCGCGCAGTTACGCGCTTTCCAGGCTGGGGCGGCACAACGACCAGGGCTTCGATGTGACCGACGACGTGCAGGACCAAGTGTACCGGGGCCTGAGGGCGGAGACGCAGCGCTCCAATGAGGCCGTGCGCGAAACCGCGGGGCTGGTGGTGGAGCACGGCGGAAAGGTGGTGCCAACGGTTTTTTCCGCCCAGTGCGGCGGCCACACCCAAGACTACAGCGAGGCCTGGGGCTACAAGGCGCCGGTGGTGGGAGTGGCCGATTACGATCCCCGCTACAACCAGGACATGGAATTCCCCCTTTCGCCCGAGCGCATGGAGCGGTGGATCAAGGAGGACCGGGAGGCCTGGTGCCGCTTCTGGGGGCTCAAGGGCTACGGCAATTACCGGTGGGCCTGGATTGTTTCCGCCGAGGACCTCCAAAATAAGGTCCCGGGACTGGGGCGCATCCGCCGCCTGACGGTCACGCAGCGCTCGACCGCGGGCTGGGCCGAGAGGCTCTGGGTGGAGGGGGAAAGGGGCGGCCGCGTCTTCAAGGGCGACAGCATCCGCGGCTTCCTGGGGGGCATCCGCAGCAACCTCATTTGGATTGAACCCCAATTTAATCCCCAAGGCTGGCCTGAGGAGTTTATCATCTATGGGGGCGGTTGGGGCCACGGCGTAGGCATGTGCCAGGTGGGCTGTTACGGCCTGGCCCTGGCCGGCAGGGATTTCCGGACGATCCTCCTCCACTATTTCCCCGAAGGCAGCCTCGAAAATCTTGGACCATGACCGCCAACGGCAACGGAACCACAGAGGCGCCAGCCGCCCTTCCCTAAGGCTGTTAAGGAGGGTGGCAAACCCCACATTTTCCCGCTTTATTCCAATGGATAGGTGGGGTAGAGCCCGCAGAGGAAACAATGAGGGAAGAAAAAGGTTTGATTCTTAAAAAAATGAGATGCCTTACTCCGTGCCCCCTGTGGTTCAACCTGATTTTGGTGCTGGCTTTGTCTTTGGGCTTGGTTTCCTGTTTCGGGCTCGACCGCGACATGGGCCTGGCGAACGTTCCCGACCTCCAACAACGCTCCGGCATCACGGGCACCCAGAACAACCCCGCGCCCTTGGACCCCTTCAAGCGCTACGACCTCGTCATGGCGGCCGACGAGTGCCGGTTTTTCAGCATGAAGGTGCCCTCCAAGTGGTATTGGAAAATCTTCCTGACCGTGGCCAACCGGGAAGATACGCGGCGGGGCGCCCTGACGGCGGCCATCGCCTCCGCCGCCCCCCCTTGGAGCCCCCTGCCGGCCACCAGTTTCGACAAAAACTTCGATCTCGGCGGGAGGGAAGGAGACCAGGTCGTGCTGGCCGTGGGAAACAGCCAAGACGACCGGCTGGCCTTCCTCCAGCTCTGCCAAACCGGGGCGCCGCTCCATATCACCATCCAAAGCGAGGTTTCCGCCACCAACGCCCTGATGGGGCCCAACGACAACAGCCAGGCGGTCACGGCCACCGCCACGCCCAGCGAGTAAGACCGGCAGTCAGTCGCCCGACTTTCAACCTTGTCAAGGCTGTAAGGCCCTCGAATGGCTAAGGCCCGACGACCCGGGATGAGGGTTACCGGCTAAGCGTTGTGGATCGCCTTCCCGCGAGAAAAAAATTTTTGAAAAAATTGAATACTTCCTTTCCCGCCGAACGGATTTCATTCGTCCGCCCTTAAGTCCAGACCTTCCTCCGAATTCACAGCCTCCTTGCCCCGCACCGTGCGTCTAAAACCCTTGGGTGAGTTGGAAGGGCGGAGGAAAATGAAAATTTTCTTGGCAGGGAGTTTGGGGCCGTTAGGGAAACGAGTTGTCAAGCTTTTGGTCGCTGAAGGACATGAAGTCACCACGCCGGTCGGTTCCAAATCCCTTTTGGAAAAGGCGAGGTCCCTTGGGGCCAAGCCCCAGCTTTTAAACCCCTTGAACCTCGGCGACATGGAAGCGGCGCTGTATGGACAAGAAGCCGTCATCAACCTGGCCGCGGACGACAACAACCCCCGGGCTTGGAAAAAGGACCCGACCCGGATGCGCGCCGTTTCCCTGAACCTGGCCAAGGCGGCCCTCCTCAATAAAATCGGGAGGTTCATCCAGGAATCGACGGTTTTCCTCTACTCGGACCGGGATGGGGACTGGGTGGAAGAAGATGCCCCGGGAAAACACGACGCTTTCGCCCGAACAGCCCTTGAGATCGAAAAAAGCATCCAGGAGATGAAAAGGGCCGGCGCGACCCCCGTGATCCTGCGCTTCGCCGATTTCTACTCGTCCGACCACGAAGCCACCCGGAGGATCCTGCGCTGGACCTGGTTGGGGTTCTACCTTGACGCCGGATTACCGGAAGGCTACCTGCCCCGCGTCCACCTGGATGACGCCGCTAACGCGGTATTGCTGGCGCTCAAGGCGCCGGTCGGTGTTTGGAACATCTGCGAGGACGAACCCGCCACCCGGCGGCAATCCTCCGAGGCCCTTTCCCTCGTCTTGGGCCGCAAACTTTCCCAACCTTCCCCCTGGACCGCCTCGCTGCTTCAAGCCCCGGCGGTGCCCTGCCGGTCCCTCCGGGTTTCCAACCATAAGTTCAAAGAGGCCACGGGCTGGAATCCGCTTTACCCCTCGGTGACGGTGGGCTGGAAGGCGGTGGCGGGCTTCGCCTAGCCCGCCGCCCATTCCCATTCCCCCTCAAAACGCCAACCCAAAAAATTTTTAAACGGCAGTTGACATTTTGCATGGAGGGTAGTATTTTACCAATTAGTTAATTAACTAAAAGGTTAAATAATATGCCGACCGACCAACTCAGCGACACCTTCCAGGCCCTGGCCGATCCCACTCGGCGCGCCCTGGTGGCCCGCCTCACGCAGGGGGAGGCCTCGGTGCAGGAACTGGCGCGCCCCTTCAAGATGAGCCTGCCGGCCATTTCCAAGCACCTCAAGGTACTGGAGAAAAGCGGGCTCATTATGCGCCGTAGCGAGGCGCAAAAGCGTCTTTGCAAGCTGGAGACCCGGCCGATCAAGGACGCCGTGGACTGGCTGGAGCGCCACCGCAAGCTCTGGGAAGACCGCCTGGACCGTTTGGACGAATACTTGAAAGAACTCCAACAAAAGGAAAAGGAGAGGAAAAAATGACGCGGACGAGCAGCCATTCCATCAAGGCTTTCAGGATCGAGCGCGTTTTCGAAGCCCCCCGGGACCTGGTTTTCAAGGCTTGGACCGAACCGGAGCATTTCTCCCGCTGGTTCGGGCCCCAAGGAACCCAGGTCCAGGTGGTGCGTTTTGAGGCCAGGCCGGGGGGCGTGATCCACAGCCGCCTCACCACGGACGGCCATGAAATGTGGGGCAAGCTGATTTTCCGAGAGGTCCAGGCGCCGGAAAAACTGGTTTATGTCAGTGCCTTTTCCGACGAAAAGGGCGGGTTGACCCGGCATCCTTTCAGCCCCGACTGGCCCCGGGAGATGCTGACCACCGTGACCTTTAAGGACCAGGGCGGGAAAACCCTCCTGGCCCTCGAATGGGTCCCCGTCAACGCCACCGAGGAGGAAGTCAAAACATTCCTGGGCGCTTTTGACGGTATGAAGAGCGGCTGGGCCGGCAGCTTCGAACAATTGGAGGCCTACCTGGCCTCCTTGAAAGGGGAGCGACCATGAGCCCCCTTTCGGCCACGGGCGAACTGGTCATCAACCGGACCTTCGAGGCCCCGCGGGACTTGGTGTGGAAGGCTTGGATACAGCCCGAGCATTTCGCCCGGTGGTTCGGGCCCCGAGGTTCCAGCATGCCTTCCTGCCGCATGGAGGCCCGCCCCGGCGGAGAGATCTTTTTCTGCCACCACTTCGAGGGTGGTTTGGCCGCCTTCGGAGGGGAAAAGGATATTTGGATTCAAGGCAGGTACCTTGAAGTGGTTCGTCCCGAGCGGCTGGTTTTCAGCATTTATTTCTCCGACAAGGACGGCCATGTGGTGGAAAGAGCCGGGTTTTCCAGGGAAAGCCGGGTCGAAGTGACGTTCCGGGAAAAAGGACGCCAAACCGAAGTGGCCATCCGGCAGACGGGGCTCAAAGCCGACCAGGGCGAGTCCGAAGGCTGGAAACAGGGCTTGGACCGGTTGGAAGAACTATTGAAAAGTCGAGAGGGCGAAAGTTAAAGGCCGTTCAACAAAAGGAGGCTGGTTATGCCGGTTGAAACTGGAAATTTCGAACAAAAAACCCATCCGAAGGACTTCACGCTCAAACGCACGATGAAGGCGCCGAGGAAACTGGTTTTTGAGTGCCTCACGACTCCCGACCACCTGGTGCATTTCTGGGCGCCGAAACCCTTCACCACCCACAACTGCAAGCTGGACCTGAGGCCGGGGGGGGAATGGACCTACACCTTCCGCTCGCCCGACGGGCAGGAACATAACGGCAGACACATTTACCGGGAGATCGAGCCGCCCCGGAAGCTGGTCATGGAAGCGGGGGTGCCGGGGCCGGACGGCAAACCCTTCTTCACCATCCGGCAGACCATCCTCCTGGAGGACCAAGGCCAGGAGACGGGGATGACGCTGGAAATGAAGGTGCTCCAAGCCAATCCGGGCAGCGAGCCTTTCCTGGGAGGCGCCCAGCAAGGCACCGGCATGACCCTGGACCAACTGGCCGAGTATATCGAAGCGGGAGCGGGAAAGGGATGAGGTTTGACCGGGAAAGGTCGATCCGAACCTCCTATTTCCTCCTGCGGGTTGTATCGGGCCTGCTGTTCCTGCAGGCTGGCGGCCTTAAGCTCTTCGGCTGGTTCGGGGGCATGCCGCCCGAAATGCCCTTCCGTCTTTTCTCGCAGATCGGCCTGGCGGGGGTGCTGGAATTTTTCGGCGGCGCCCTGATCCTCCTGGGATTTTTCACCCGGCCCACGGCCTTTGTCCTGTCGGGTGAAATGGCCGTGGCCTACTGGCAGGCCCACGCGCCGCGCGGGGCCTGGCCCATCGAAAACCAGGGCGAACCCGCGGTTTTATTCTGCTTCATCTTCCTCTATATGGCCGCCTACGGCGGCGGGGAATGGAGCCTGGATGCCTGGATCCTAGACGGAAAAAAGGGGAAAGCCATGAATGGAAAATCTGAAACCGCCAACCGCGAAATTTCGGCCACGCGCCTGCTGGACGCGCCCCGGGACTTGGTCTGGAAGGCCTTCACCGAGCCGGGCCATATCGCTCAATGGTGGGGACCGGACGGTTTCTCCAACACCATCCGAAACATGGATGTGCGCACGGGCGGTGCCTGGAACTTCACCATGCACGGTCCCGACGGAAGGGATTATGAGAACAAGATTATTTATGTGGAAGTGGTAAAACCCGAACGCCTCGTTTGGGACCACCTTTCGGGCCCGTCCTTCCGGGTGACGGTGAACTTTCGGGAAGCGGGAAACAAGACCCAACTGGATTACACCATGGTTTTCCCCAGCGCCGAAGTGCGGGACAAGACCGTGAAGAATTACAATGCCGTCGAAGGCCTTCGCCAAACCCTGGACCGACTGGCGGATTACCTGGGAAAAACAGGTTGAACCCGTCCGCGGGATCGAAAAGGGATATGCGCCTCCGTCGCGGGAAAGGAACAGGGACTTTGGCTTTAGGGGCGGAGGTCCCGGCCCTGAGCGAGGACGCGCGGTGGAGGGCCCAACCATGGCCTAAGCAAAAAGGAGAAAAACCCTATGGCTGATTTTAAAAGCGGTTACGCGCCCGTGGATGGGCTGGAGATTTACTACGAAATCCACGGGAAGGGCGAGCCCTTGGTCCTGCTCCACGGAGGAGGGGACACGATTGAAACCGACTTCGCGGAACTCATTCCCTTCCTGGCCCCCAAGCGCAAGGTCATCGCCTTTGAGCGGCAAGGCTACGGGCGGACCGCGGACATCGACCGTCCTTTTTCCTTCGAGCAGGCCGCCCAGGACACGGTGGGCCTGCTGAGGCACCTGGGGATTCCCAAGGCCGACCTCTTGGGCTTCAGCAACGGAGGCCAAGTCGCCCTCCAGGCCGCGCTCCGCCACCCGGAAGCCGTCCGCAGACTAGTGCTGCAGTCCACCTTCTTCAACCGGGGCGCCTGCGACCCGGCCTTTTGGGAAGGGTTCAAGCACGCGAAGCCCGACGACATGCCGGCGGAATTGAAACGGGCCTACCTGAAAAAGGCGCCCGATCCGGCGCGTTTCCCGGTGTTCTTTTACAAGTGCGTGAAACTGATGCTGGATTTCAAGGGATGGACCGAGGAGGAAATCGCATCCATCCAAGCCCCGGCCTTGGTTTTGATCGGCGACCGGGATATCGTCAAACCCGAACACGCATTAGGGATGTCCCGGCTCATCGCCCATAGCCGGCTGGCCGTCCTGCCGGACACCGACCATATGTCCATGCCTCGCCGGGCCGGTTGGGCGGCGCCGATGGTGGAGGCGTTCCTGGGCGCCCCCGTACCGCAGGCGAATTCAAAATAATTTTAGGAGGGGCCATGCCGAAAATAACGCCGTTCCTGTGGTTCGACAAGGAGGCCGAGGCGGCGGCCCGGTTCTACACCTCCATCTTCAAGAAATCCAGGATCAAAAAGGTGGTCCATTCCCCCGGAGGCGGACCGGGACCCCGGGGATCGGTCTTGGTCGTGGACTTTAAGATCCATGGGCAGGATATCACGGCCTTGAACGGCGGGCCCGGGCACCCGCCCACCGACGCCTTTTCCCTCGTCGTGTTATGCGACACCCAGCAGGAAGTGGACCATTACTGGGAAAAACTCACCCAGGGCGGGAAGGAAGTGGCCTGCGGCTGGTTGAAGGACAAGTACGGGTTGTCCTGGCAGATCGTGCCCAAGGAAATGATGAGGATGTTGCAGTCCAAGGACCGGGGAAAAGCGGGGCGGGCCTTCCAAGCCATGATGAAGATGGTGAAGCTGGACATCCGGAAGCTAAAGCAGGCGTATAACCAAAAATGAGGAAACCTATTGCTTTGTCGGACGCCTGAAAGAAAATAAAAGAAGCAAAGATTTCTTTCAGGCGGAATCCCCGTGCAAAATTCCCCCATCCTCAAAATCATGGACCTGGCGATGAGGCAGGACCCCCGCCCCTTCTCCCGGCTGGTCAGGGGCAAGCCCGTGGCCAAGGGCCGCGAGGCGGTGGCGGCCTTGGCCGGAAAGGGCCACCCGGATGGAACCCTCCCCCTTCTCCAGGCAGCGCTTTACCTCTGCTTCGACTGCTTTGACGAGGCCCACCAGATCGCCCAGGATTACGAGGGCATCACCGGCAACTGGCTGCACGCCATCGCCCACCGGAGGGAACCGGACGCCTCCAATTCCAAATACTGGTACCGCCGGGTCCACGCCCCGGACAAGGTCCTGGGGAAGATCGGGCGGGAAGCCCTGGAGTTGTTGCGCAAGTCGCCGGAAAAGGAACTGGAACCCCTGGCGAAAAAAATGGGGAAGACCGGCGCGTGGGAGCCGGAAGCCTTCGTGGACCTGTGCGACCAATTCCGGGAAAAAGACCCTCATTCATCCGCCTACAAGATTTTGGCCGCCCTCCAGGAGGTCGAGTGGAAGGGAATGGCGGAATTCATTCTTTCGGAACCCACCTAAAAACAAAAACGCCCCAAAAATTTCGGGGCGCTGAAACTACAACGGAGGAATCCGATTAATGGGTTGTGGATTGCTGGTCGGAGGCCGTGAAGGAAGAACCGATATAGGCCCCTCCCGAAAATGCGGAAGTCAACGTTTCGTCGCAATTTATTTCGATGTCGTAGCTGCCGGAGGTGTATCCCGCCAGCCCCGAATTGGCGATATAGTAGGGTGAACTGATATTGGGTCCATAGGTGTAGTCGCTGCTTCCGATGGCAAAGGCGGTGTTTTCATTCCCTTCCCCGGACCAGGAAATGGTGATGCCCAAACTGGTTGAAGTGAAGGCCACGTTCCCCACGGAGGTAATCGTCGATTGGTAAGTGTTACCGCCGTAAGAAACGGTCATGGTGTAGTTTTGGTTGCCGCTATAGGACCAACTGTTGATGGAATAGTAATAAGCATAGTAATAACCGCCTCCGGACATGGAGGAACTAAAGGTTAAGGGCAGGCTCAACGAAGAGGGGCCTGTCAGGGTGATGGCGGCATTGGTAACGGCCTGGGTCGTTGTATCAATCTCAACCTGGGCGGCGTTCACCACGCTGCTTTGTTCGGCAATGGTCGCCAGGAGCTCGGGACTCGCCAGGGAAATGGTGTCGGAGCCTCCGCCGTTGCCACCGGAAGAAGTCGGCGAGGATTTGCTCCCGCAGGAAATGACGAAAAGGGAAACCAGCAATAACGGAACCAAGCGCTTCATAGGTCCTCCTTCAAAAGACGGGTCTTTATACTAGTTGGACAAAGAGTT
>JASHQZ010000234.1 GCA_030038835.1 candidate division FCPU426 bacterium | reverse complement strand
GCGACGGCTGCGCCTGCCCCGGCTCCGGCCCCAAAGCCGGCAGCGGCGCCGACCCCAGCCCCCGCGGCAGCCGCTACCGCGACGGCCCCGCCCGCCCCGCCTCAGCCCGTCAAATTCACCGCCAAACCGATGAATATAGGAGTTTTCGACTTCCTCAATATCCAACCCCTGATTTGGGACATGAAGAACCACCACCGCCTGTTCCCGGCGGCCCCCAGCCAAATGGGCACCCTGTTGAAGAAGGGACAGTTGGACGTGGCCATCGCCCCGGTCGTGGTGAAGTTCCTGAACCCGGAGCTCCAAATCGTGCCCGTGGCCGCCATCGGCTGCAAGGGGCCGGTCAAGAGCGTGCGTCTTTTATCCAACGGGCCTTTGTCCAATGTCTCACGCCTATTTGCCGATTCCCGCTCCCAAACCTCGGTCCTCTTGGCCCGCTTGATCCTGAAGAAATGGTACGGCGTCAATGATTTGGACGTGAAGCACGTGGAAATGGAACATTTCAAGCCCAACCAGACCAAGCCCTGGGAGGCCTCCCTGCAGTTCGGGGACATGGCTTTGGAATCGGCCCCTACCGGCATGACGGTGACGGACCTGGGAGAGGAATGGTTCCTACGCACCCAGAAGCCCTTTGTTTTCGCGGTCTGGATGGCACGAAATGTGGAAGTAGCCCGGGCCATCGAGACAGACCTTTTGGCCTCCAAGGCCGAAGGCCTCAAGCACCTGGCGGAAATCGCTGAAAACTACCACGGCATATGGACCTTCCACCGGCCCCAAGCCAAGGAATACCTGGAAAAGAACATCGATTACTCCTATACGTCCAAGGAGGTCCAGGGACAATTGGAGTTCCAAAACCTGCTGAAGGAAGAAGGCCTGATCCTCTAATGGCGACCGCGACGCTCGAAAACCTCCAAGAAAAGATCCTCGACGGCCACGTTGTGGACCGCCTGGAAGCGCTGGAACTGTTCCAAGGCTCCACCTTGAACGAACTGGGCGCCATCGCGGACGCCTTGAAGGTCCGGACCAAGGGCGACCGGATCGCCACCTACCTCATCGACCGCAACATCAATTACACCAACGTCTGCGTGACCTATTGCAAATTCTGCGCGTTTTACCGCGAGCCGGGCGATACCAAGGAAGGTTACGTCAACGAAGCGGACAAGATCATCCACAAGATCGCCGAGGCCAAGGAAAAGGGCTGTACCCAGATCCTCCTGCAGGGGGGACACCACCCGGACCTGACGCTGGACTGGTACTTGAACATGCTGTCCAAGGTGAAAAAAGCCCATCCCGACATCACCCTGCACGCCTTCTCCCCTCCCGAACTGGTGCATTTCTCGGGCCTTTTCGGCATGCCAGTGATTGAAATCCTGAAAAAATTCAAGGAAGCGGGCATGGATTCCATGCCGGGCGGGGGAGCTGAAATCCTGGTAGACCGGGTGCGTAAGGAAATCGCGCCCCTCAAGGCCTCCACCGAGGAATGGCTGGGCGTCATGCGCGATGTCCATTCCCTGGGTATGCGCTCCACGGCCACCATGATGTTCGGCCACGTGGAAACCGTCGAGGACCGCATCGAGCATATCTTCCGCGTGCGCCAACTGCAGGAGGAAACGGGGGGCTTTCTCGGCTTCATTCCCTGGCTCTACCAGCCGGGAAACGAGAGCCTGGGCTTGAAAAGCGCCAGCGGCCAGGAATACCTGAAAACCTTGGCCCTCTCCCGGATCATCCTCAACCACTGCCTGCCCAACCTGCAGTCCTCCTGGGTCACGCCGGGCAAGAAAATCGGCCAGTTGGGCTTGAAGTACGGGGCCAACGACCTCGGCAGCATCATGCTGGAGGAAAACGTGGTGGCTTCCACGGGCCTCCGGTACCTGATGAACCTTGAGGAAATGAAGCGCCTGATCCGGGAAATGGGCTATGAACCCCGCCAGAGGGACACCTTTTACCATTTGGTCAACTGACGCCAGCTTGGATTTCACGAAATTCTAAAATTAAACCGGCGTGCAGAAGGGCCTTGAATGGACATCCTTGGGATCGACAACGTTATCTTCACGGTGGGGGATTTAAACCGGGCTGTTGTTTTCTACGAAAAAATCGGGTTCCCCATCAAATTCCGCCTGGATGCCTTGGATATTTGCGTGATGTCCGTGGGCTTTGAGCTCCCCGGCCTTATCCTGAAAAGGGCTGAAGTGGCCCAGGCTCCCCTCAACCCCGAAAGAGCCCGCTTTTGGGTGGAAGTGCCGGACACTCAAAAGACCCTGAAGGAACTAAAGGAAAAAGGGATTTCCCTGGTACGGGAACCCCTCCCATTGCCCACGGGCCTGTTGGTGGAAGTGGCGGACCCTTGGGGCAATGTGGTGGGCTTCACGGACCACTTGTCACTGCCCGAAACGGGCCGGAAAAAAGAAAAAGTTAAAGTACCAAAGAAAAAGGCCGCTCGAACCAAAGGAAAAAGAAGGAAATGAAAGAATACAACCAAAACCATGCGAAATCCGGGCTCAAGGCCAAGCTACCCGCCATCGAGACCTTTCCCAACCAGTTTCCAGCCTATACCATCCGTATCGAGATTCCCGAGTACACGGCAGTATGCCCCAAGACCGGCTTGCCGGATTTCGGCACCATCCTCCTGGAGTACGAACCTGTGAAGCATGTCTTGGAGTTGAAGTCCCTCAAGGGTTATATCCTGGCCTACCGGAATATCGGGATTTTTTACGAGAACGCCGTCAACCGCATGCTGAGGGATTTTGTAGCCGCCGCCAAGCCCAAGTGGTGCCGGGTCACGGGCCAATTCGCCACCCGGGGTGGTATGCATTCCACCATTACGGCCTTTTATGGCAAGCCGATAAATCGAGTGCCGGCTCTTATCACCGGCGATTAGTCGGTTCTGGGGCGCCTAAAGGTTTGAAAAGGCTCGAAAAAACTGGTTTTTCCAAAGTGGGGTTACAAACAATCTTAAGAAGTGTATGATCTTTCCCAAAATGTATAACGATCATGTGTATGGCTATTAAAATTTAATTAACTTAAAACGTTTTCTGCCAGACCTTGGGACAGGTGGTTGGATGAAAGTTTTTAAATTAGCTGTTTTCTTGATGGCCGTAACCCCGTTTTTCTCCTGGGCAGGCACCCAAGCGGAAGCCGACAAGGACTATCGGGTAGGATTGGACCTTTACGCCAAGGGTCGTTACGAAGCGGCATTAGTGCGGTTCCAATTGGCCATCGACGGGAATTGGAGTTTTTGGCAGTCCTACCAGATGGTGGGTTATTGCTATTTTGAGCTCAGGGAAAAGGAAGCGGCACTCAAAGCCTTCGCGGAAAGCCTAAAAATTAAACCCGACAATCCCCAACTTGTGAAGATCGTCAACAAACTGAAGACGGGGGTCCTTGACATCCCCCTGCGCCCCGTGGAAGCAGAGGCCCAACCCATCGGAACCCCTGTTTATATCCAGACCTACTATACATTCAACAAATAAGCATTCGTTTCCGTTCCCCCCTTTGGATTTTTCCCGTTTCGGCTATAATCCCCCCCGTCCTCCAACAACCCCAAGGAGCGCCCCATGGCCCTCAAAACCGAATGGACCACCAACACTTTCGGCCACGTTTACAAAGGCCGGACCCTTTACAAGGGCAAAACCCCCTTTCAGTCCATGGAAATCTTCGAGAATCAGACCTTCGGCACGCTTTTGTTCCTGGACGGCAAGATCCAGATTTCCGACGGCGATGAGAACCGCTACCACCAGTACCTGGTATCGGCCCCACTCTTAGCCCACCGCAACCCCCAGAGCATCTGCATCATCGGAGGGGGAGACTGCTTCGCCATCGAGGAAGCCGTCAAGTTCAAGGGTCTCAAGCGCGTTTTGATGGTGGAGATCGACAAGGGCGTGGTGGATTTTTGCCGGAAGAACTACGCCGAAATCGGGAAATGCCTGAGGGATAAACGGGTGGAAATCATTTATAAGGACGCCCGCAAATGGCTACAAGACCACCCGGAAACTTTCGACGTTCTCGTCATCGACTTAACCGAACCCCACGGGCCCTCCAAGATGCTCTACACGCGGGAGTTCTACCGGCTCTGCAAGAATCGCCTAAACCACCGCGGCGTGATCGCCATCCACACGGACAATTACTACCTCTTTCCCGAATCCTTCGCCACCATCTACAAAACTTTCCGTTCGGTTTTCCCTAACATCCTCACCGCCCGGGTGGACATGCCTTGCTTCGGCATGGGTTGGACTTACCGTATGGCCTCCGCTTCGCCTATTTCGATCCAATTAATGGAAAGCAACATCCGGAGAATGAAAAAAAGGGGGATCACTTTCGATCATTTTACGCCCTCGACCTACCTGGTCCAACCCACCCAAGAGGAATTAAAAGTGCTCAAAACCAAGGGCCGCATTTCAACCGACAAGAGGCCCTTCGACAAGTTTGAGAAGATGGAGAAATACGTCACCCGGTAAGTCCGGGCCGCTCTTGGCGGCTGGGGCCTCGTGGGTGTTTGTCGATGTTCGAAGCGAACGTTTTTAGGCCAGTCTCCCATAGAACCAAGCTTTTTGGAGACCTTGGCCTCGTTACACCAAGGAGATTAAGGAATACAAAATGGATACGATCGGCAGCCTCGTCGACAAACTCTCGATCCTGGAAATCCGGAAGGACCACACCCAGGATCCGGAATCCATCCGGATTTTAAACGAAACAGGCGAACGGTTAAAAAACGAAATCAACGAAATCATTTCCAGGGTATTGAGCGGCCAAATTTGCGATGAATGGACGATCAGGCAGCCCAAGCTGAAAAACTACGCCCACCAGGACAACCGGATCGAGAAATCCGAGGGTTTGGCCAAGGCTATCCAGAACCTCATTCAATCCAACATCCAACTATGGAATATCGAGGATACGAGACGGAATAAAAGCCTGGCGGATCACATCCGCCTGGAAGCCGCGGACCAGGTATCCGTCTGGAACAAGAAACGAAACGACGCCATGGATAACATCGACGCGGAAATATGGAAATTAGCCGAGTCGAGAAAGGACAAGCGCACTTAGGCCGCGGATGACTTGAGCTTCTCCAAATGTCGCTGGATATCCCCCGCAATGGCTCCCACATCCAACCTGTCGTAACAAAGGACCTTCCGGCAGGTTTTGGCCATCTTGTTCACGCAGGTGATGTTGCGGCAGGGGCTTTCTGAAACGTAGGTTTTGGACCACACGTCCTGGTTGGCGGGCGGGAAGAGCGGGTTGGTGGAATCGTATCCCGACATACGGGCCGGCGTCGCGCCGAAGACCGAGACCACAAAAGTCCGGTTCTTGAACCTCACATTGCCTGTCCGGGAGCATTTGCGGGCCGCCGCGATATGAAGGGGACCGGTGTCGCCGGAGATGAAAACATCGGTGAAATCCACCAAGGCCGCGTAAGCGTCAATGGGCAATGCCGCCGGCAGCATGAAAACTCTCCTTTTTTCATGCTCCGAAAGGATGCCCCAAAGCTTTTCGTCCATATCCTTGAAGGTGTAGGCCGCGCCTAAAAGAACCGTACAATCCATGGCCAATAACCGCTTGAGCAGTTGGGACTGGTACTCAAAGGGGATCAAGGTATAGGGTGAAGCCGTATCGGGGTTCAAAAGCGCCAGGGGCTTGTCTGCGGGAACGCTTAAACCCCGCAAAAGCGACTTGGCTTCTTCGTAAGCCTCATCCGAAAGAGTGACGGGAACCCCCCGAAAAGGCTTGGGGGGGATCGAGGAAACGGTTTTGCGCAATAAACGCTCCGGGAGCTGGTAGCTTTGGTAAAGGAAGTGGTTGAGGCCTTTCCGGTCCAGGTCGTTGCGCACGATCTGGGGGGCCACCGTCATGAGATTGAGGATGGCCTGGCCCTTGGGGAAAAGCCGGCTATTCTCGAAAAAAGGGGAACAGTTGAAGCACAGGTCGTAATGGTTTTCCGCCACTAACTGTTTTACACCTTCGATGTCCGAGGGGGATGGAAAAACCGATCCCGTAAATAGGGGATAAAGGTTGGAAATGGCGGGATTGCCCTTGATCAAACAAGCCACGGACTTTTTGATGACATAGTCGATGCGGGCGTCGGGGAAGAAGTCCCGGAAGGCGTGCACGGCCCCCTGCAGCATGATCGCGTCCCCGATATGGATATCGGGGATCACCAGGATCCTCTCGAACCGGCGGACCTTTTGGATAATTCGCAGGTTTTTCCGGAAGAGCTGGTTCACCAATAATTTATTTCCCAGGATAGGGGGAAGAGTGTGATCGAAAAACCAGGCGCCGCTCCGGGGAAACCATGTGGTGGCCAGGCTGGTGAGGTGGAAAAGGAACTTTTGGAATTTGTTGTCGAGCATAAGGCTGGGCTACTTTAGGGAACCTTTCCGTCAGGGTCAAGGCTTAGCAGGAAGTTAGACCCTAAAAATGCTTTGTCGGTTTTTTTGCCGGTGTTACCCTAAAGGGCCATGAGCCAGCGTCTCGTCCTTTTTTCCAAATACATCCTCACGATGGACAAATCCCAGCCCATCGAGGATGGGTTCGTCCTCCTCCAGGGTTCCCGGATCCTCCAAGTGGGGAAACGCAAAGACCTCTACTTCCTTCCTTCCGTGCGCCTTTTGGACCTGGGTGATACCATCCTGATGCCCGGGTTCATCAACGCCCATTGCCACTTGGACTTCACGGACCTGAAGGGCCGCGTGCGTTACCTGGGTGGTTTCCGGGAATGGCTTCGGAAAATGGCGGTCAAAACCCGCGGGACCTCTTCCACCGAGTTTAAAAAGGCCATCCAGAGGGGCATCCGGGAAAGCGCCGATTACGGCACCACCACTCTTTGCGACATTTCCACCAGCTGGGAAAGCTACCGGCTGTTGCGCGGATCGGGCCTCAGGGCCTTTGTGTTCTTCGAGATGATCGACCTCGGGCAGCCTTCGCCCAAGGCCTATTTCAGGCAGTTCCAGGAAAGGCTCCGGGTCCTGGCGCATGAGGCGCCTCCGACCGCCACCTGCCGTTGGGGTTTTAGCCCGCACACGCCTTTTACCGTTTCCAAGGAACTCCTGGAGTTGGCGGGAAAATACGTGGGAGCCCACCGCGACATCCCCACGACGATCCACGTGGGGGAAAGCCGGGAGGAATGGAATTATTTCCGGAAGGGCTCCGGCCCCATGGCCGACCGCATCCGGGCGCTCAACCCGGATTGGAACATCCCCCGGCGCACCACCCCGGTGCAATACCTTAACGAATGCGGCTGGCTTCCCAAGCTGGATTTGGGGGTCCATTTGAACACGGTGGACTCGAGGGACATGGCGCTTTTAGCCAAAAATCGCATCACGGTGGCCCATTGCCCGGGCAGCCACGAATACTTTGGCCATCCGCCCTTCCCCTACCGTTCCTTGCGCCGCCACCGGGTTCCGGTTTGCCTGGGCACGGACAGCCTGGCCAGCAACAAGTCCCTGTCCTTGTTCCGTGAAATGAGGCTTTTTAAGAAAAACCAGCCGAAGGTGCCCGTGGGGGAAATCCTGTCCATGGTCACGGTCAAACCCGCCCAGGCCCTGGGGCTGGGACACCAATTGGGCCGTATCAAACCCGGTTACTTAGCGGATTTAATCGGCATTCCCCTTGTCCGCCGGAAGGCAGCGCGGCACGCCGACCCCTTTGAGCAGGTTTTGCGTTACCGGGGCGCGGTTTCCTTTGCCATGGTCGCCGGTGAACCCCGTCTTCGACTCACATAAAACCAAAAGGTTTTTTTATCTGTTTTCCAGCCTTGACACACCCCTGAAAACCCCTATAATTCAGGCCCTTGTCCCTGAAAAGGGCGGTAACGTTTTTGGAAAAGTTAGGATCCGGTGATATGCAAAAGACCATGCTCGCGACGAAAAAAGACATCCACCGCCAGTGGTGGATCGTGGACGCCAAGGACCAGGTTTTAGGAAGGTTGACTTCCCAGGTGGCCGCCATCCTGAGGGGAAAGCACAAGCGCAACTTTACACCGCATGTCGAAAACGGGGACCACGTGGTTATCGTCAACGCCGAGAAGATTGTCTTGACCGGCAAAAAGTGGGAAACCAAGGCTCATCACCGCACCTCGGGACGGCCGGGCGGTTTGTCCACCGAGGAATACAAGCACATCCGCCATACCCGCCCGGAGCGGATTTTGGAATATGCCATCCGGGGAATGCTGCCCAAAACTTCCCAGGGCGAAAAGATGTTCGGCCGCGTCAACATCTACAAGGGCGAAACCCATCCCCATTCGGCCCAGAAGCCCCAACCGCTCAACCTGCCCTATAACGCCAAACGAGGAGATGCCTGATGCCCGCCGCCAAGGAACAATTCGCCGCCACCGGTCGACGCAAGACCTCCATCGCCCGGGTGATCCTCAGGCCGGGCAAGGGGCAGATTACGGTCAACGGAAAGCCGTTGGAAAAATTCTTCCCCGAAGTGAAACTGGCCGTGGTGCGCTCCCCCCTGGAGACCGTTTCAGCCCTGAACAAGTACGACGTCTTCGCCAACCTGACCGGCGGCGGGGTCACTGGCCAAGCCGAGGCCCTTCGCCACGGCATCGCCCGCGCGCTCCTGAAGGTGGATTCCGAAATGCGCAAGCCCCTGAAGGTGGCCGGGTTCCTTACCCGCGACCCCCGCATGGTGGAAAGAAAGAAATACGGGCGCAAAAAGGCCCGCCGGCGCTTCCAATTCTCGAAACGCTGAGCCTTCGACAGGCCCGGGGAAAGTTTCGGTGTTTTCCGTCCCGCGTATCCTCCAAGGTGCGCGGGATTTTTTGTTTAAAGGCCATGGACCCAAAAGAACATAAACCCCAAGTGACGCCCAAGATCGCGGTGAACGCGGTGATCTTCAATGACCAAGGCGAGGTGCTCTTGGCCAAGCGCACGGACAATGGCCTGTGGTGCGTCCCCGGCGGCCACGTGGATTTGGGTGAGACACTCGGCGAGGCCTGCCAAAGGGAACTTTACGAAGAAACGGGATTGAAAGCCCAAGTGGTGAAACTGGTCGGGGTTTATTCGGACACGAAAGGCTCCCTCCACATCGCCCAGGGCCCGGAGTGGCATACGGTGCGGGTTTCGTTCCTTTGCAAGGTTACCGGGGGAAGCCTCAAGCCCAGCGAGGAGACCAGCGACATCCGGTATTTCAACCTGGGGCAGCTTCCGCCCCTGATCACCGACCACGGCCGGCGTATACGGGACGCCTTTGAAAACAAAGCGGAAGCGGTGATTGCGTAAAAATCCTAATTTGAACCACAGAGTCCGCAGAGGGCACAGAGAAAGGCAAGGATTTTGATTTAGAGGCTCTAACAAAAACCTGTTTAACCACCAAGGTCACCAAGCACACCAAGAACGGCGAACGAATAATATTTCAAAATCCAAGCAAATCCGGGATACTTTTTGCCTTTCTTGGTGAGTTTGTGCCGATTCACCATCAAGGAGTTAATGAAATCGGTACTATACCGACCTCTTTAACAGCTTTATGGAAGGTCGGCATGGTGTTCTTGGTGGTTCAAATGGCCTTTGTTTTCGATTTTTGTTAGAGGTTCTTAAATCAAAGATTCACTCTGTGATCTCTGTGTCCTCTGTGGTTAAACATTTTTTTTGAAAGCCTTTAATTTTACAGAAGGTGAAAAATGCCAAAGTCCAAGCCTAAACCCAAGCCCTTCGTGGAAAGGCGGATGGTGGCGCGCCCCAAGAACGGCGCCTCTCAAAGCCCCTATATCGCCAACGACTTCAAGGAGCAGGACACCTGGCGGATGTTCCGTATTATGTCCGAGTTCGTGGAAGGCTTCGAGGCCCTGCGCAACATCCGGCCTGCCGTCACGATTTTCGGGTCGGCTAGGACGCTCCCCAACGCCGAGGACTACCAACTGGCGCGCTTGATCGCCTACAGCATGTCCAAGAAAGGATTTTCCATCATCACCGGAGGCGGGCCGGGCATCATGGAGGCCGCCAACCTGGGAGCCCATGAGGCGGGGGGAAGATCGGTGGGCTGCAATATCGAGCTTCCCTTTGAGCAAAAACCCAACCCCTATATCAACCTGCCGGTGAATTTCCACTATTTTTTCATCCGCAAGGTCATGTTCCTGCGCTACACCTCGGCTGTCATCGTTATGCCGGGCGGGTTCGGCACCATGGACGAATTGTTCGAGGTGTTGACGCTGGTTCAGACCCACAAGATCGACCCCATCCCCATCATCCTGGTGGACAAGGGGTATTGGAAGGGCATGACCGATTGGATCCGCAATACCGTCCTGGGGGACCGCCAATATGTCGATAAGGGCGACCTGGATATCTTCCACCTGGCGGACAAACCCGAGGAAGTGGTTCGGATCATCACCCAATATTACCGCTACAAGAAGTTGTAAAACCCTCCATGCGGCGATCCTGTGCGTTCGGGCGCCTTTTTCCCCTCCTCCTGTCCTGGGGACTTCAGCCGGCCTTTTCCGCCGTCACCTTCCTGGACCTTTCCCGCGCCGCCAACATGGGCCCCGAGCAGTCCTTTGACGGCGCCGTCGCGGGCGGGGAAGAGCTGAGGGAAAAGGAAGGCCTGGCCAATATCCCCCAGGGCCCCCAAACCCTCCGGGGCGTTTCTTTCCTTCTTCTGGATTCCACCAAGAACCAAGGCCGTTCCTTCGTGGTGCTGAAGGGCAAGCGCCAGGCCGGTTTTCCGGAGGCCGTGGCCTTCCCGGCCGCGGATTTGAAAGCCGGATACCTCTATTTCCTCCATTCCTGCCGGTGGGGGGGGACGGCGCCCAACGTCACAGTGGCCGAGTACGACGTGATTTACGGCGACGGACAGGTCGCGGTGATTCCCTTAAGAGTCGGGATGGAAATCACCAATTTCACGGGCGCGGACGACACGCCCGCCAGCTTCCTGGCCTGGTGGCACAAGTACAAGAACACCGACATGGGCATCAGTCTTTTCCCCTGGAAGAACCCCCGTCCGGACGTCCCCATCCAAACGATCCTGTTCAAGTCGCTGGGCAAAATGCCCGTGCCCCTGCTTTTCGCCATTACCGCCTCGGACACCGAACTTTCCGTCTCGCCGGTTTCCCCCAAACCGGAGAAGACTTTCCAGACCGACACCCGGGGGTGGATCCCCTTGCAGGCGCCGGCTTGCTCCCCGGCGGGAACGGCCATTGATATGAGCTTCCTTTTGGACGCCCCCGCCGGAAAACACGGCCGGATCAAGGCCGATGGGGAAAAGCTGGTGTTTGAGGATGGGACACCCGCGCGGTTTTGGGGCGTGAAATTTAACAATAAAAATGATTCCCTGCCGGGTCTCAGTTTGCCGGTCGCCGCGCAGATTCTTCCCTTTTATGGCTGCAACATCGTTTCCTTTGACATCCCGCCCGCGGATGAAGCGGCGCCTGACCTTAAGGATTTGGTTGAAAGTTTCAAAGCCAAGGGTATCTATGTGGAATTGGACTGTGATGATCAACGGGTGGTTTCGAGCGGTGTTTGCGAGGACCCGGCAGTTGTTCCAAAAAAAATATGGATCGCCGGCCAGGCCACTCAAAATGATCCAACGGATAATCCGGGTGTTCCGTTTAATTTCAACGACGATCCGATGGTTCTTCATCCCGGTGAAAGTTTTCCCGCGCAATTAAATTGTCAAAGGAAATTAGGAATTCCGTTTCTTTCGGAGTGGTTTAGGGGATGGCCTAACGAATATTTGGCGGAAACGCCCCTTTTAATGTCCGTGTATGGAACCTTCGAGGACTGGGCCGGTTGCCTCAATATCGAGACGATCAATGGGGGGATCCGTTCCATCAACGCGACTTCCCCAAATGGCGGGAAAGAAGATCAACCTAACGACCAAGCGATCCTTGACCGGGATCCATCGTTCGATTTCCAGTTGCCCGTGGCGGCCCTGGCTTACCTGCGGGGCGACTTGAAAGAAGGGAAGGTTTTTGTACTTGGGAAAGGCGGGGATGGGCTGAAGGCCTTGGCCCATAAAACGGGTGTCAATCCTGAAGGCGGCAAGTTCAAGACCGATGTAAGCGGGGAAATGAAAGCAAAGGTGAATGAAAGGACCCAATCCATTATTTCCGACACGGGGCAGATCAACTGGCAGGGTAATGTGGGAGTCGCCCAGGTTTCCAGCCCCCGCTTCCAGGCCGTCATCGGTTTTATCGGTCATCGGAAGCTTTCCAGCCCCATCTGGCAGGTGGAATCCCCCAACTATTTCGCGTCCCTCTCCCTGATCTCCCTGACGAAAACCAACCTTTGGGCCTCCGACCATATGCTTTTAACCGGTATGGCCCGGATGGAAAACACCGGCCAGGTTTACAACGCCACTAAAACCAAACTCATTTCCCAGGGCCAGGCGCCCATCCTCGTAGAACCTCTCCAGGCCAAGATCACCCTTTGCCGTTACAAGCCCGACTCCCAATTGAGGGTGCGGGCCCTGGACGCAAGCGGGCAAAGTCTTAAAACAAAAGTGCACTTTAAATGGGTTAAAAACAATCTTGTTTTTTCTTGGGTTCCAGGCGCTTTTTATTTGGAGATATATAAGCCCAAAAAATAAACCATGTTTTTATGCATTTTGCTATAAACGCTTCCACGTATATTTTTCATAACCAAAATGAAAACGATTTAACATCTTGCATAAATGGATATAAAATTCGTTTACCGCGAATGTGAAAACGATAAACTCATTTCCTCCCAAATGGAGAAAATAGATGGAACAAAAGAAAGACCCCCAAGGTTCCAACGTCGAGAGAAGGAAATACCCACGGGCTAAATTCCAAGAGTCCGTGGTGGTCCACAGCGTGGTGGAATCAAAATCCGGGAACGTTTTCGAGGTCCAAGGGAACCCCTTAGTGGTCAAGGCCCAGGACGTGAGCGAGGGCGGCATCCGCCTGGAAGTCGGCAACGTCGCCACTCCCAACAAAATCTTCAAACTGAACTTTCAGATCCAAAAGGACAAGCCCATGGACGTTTACTCCAAGCTGGCCTGGAACGGTCACGGCCAGTTGGGCCTCCAATTCATCGTTGCGGATGAGGAGATCCGCCGGATGATCCGCGGCTTCGTGGAAAAAACCAAGTAGCTTTTAATCTTTATTTATAAGACAATCCCGAGTCCCAATCCCCCCGGGGGTTGGGATTTTTTATTTTCAACCCTCCGGCAAAACCTTTTTAACCACAGAGAACACGGAGTAAATCCCCAAGAAATTTTTATGCTTCTCTCTGTGCCCTCTGTGAACTCTGTGGTTCAATATTGGCCTTGTTGGATCCTTTCGAGTGGAACCCATGAAACGCAATTACCAGGATTTAAACGAAGAACAACGCGAGGCCGTGGTCCATAACGCGGGGCCCGCGCTTATCCTGGCCGGGGCCGGGTCCGGCAAGACCCGTGTCATCACCTACCGCGTTATCCGGCTCATGGAGGAACTCAAGATCTCCCCCTTCCGCATCCTGGCGGTCACCTTCACCAACAAGGCGGCCCAGGAAATGAGGGACCGGGTTTCCGGCCTTGCCGGCTTCCAACAGGCCAGGGAAGTCTTCATCGGCACCTTCCACCGGCTTTGCCTGACCATCCTCAAGCTCCACGCGGACAAACTGGGGTACCAACAGGGCTTCACCATTTACGACGACTCGGACCAGAAGGCGGTCATCAAGGAATGCCTCTGGGACCTGAAATGGGACGAGAAGCAGGTGCACCCCTACGCGGTGCATTCCCACATCAGCGCGGCCAAGAACGAACTCAAGAGCCCCAAGGAATACGAGGAATTGGTGGCAGGGGTCTTTCAGGAGCGGGTGGCCCAAATCTACCCCCGCTACCAGCAGAAGCTGCGGGAAAACAACGCCATGGACTTCGACGACCTCCTGTTCAACGCGGTCCTTCTCATGAAACAACACCCGGACATCCTGGAGGGCTACCGGCGGCGCTTCGAGTACATCCAGGTGGATGAGTACCAGGACATCAACACGGCCCAATACCAGCTCATCGCCGCCATCGCCCACCCCTTGAACAACCTTTACGTGGTGGGCGACCCGGACCAGTCCATCTACGGCTGGAGGGGCGCGGACATCCGCAATATCCTGCGCTTCGAGCACGACTTTCCGGGCGCCAGGATCTTCAAACTGCAGCAAAACTACCGCTCCACCAAGTCCATCATCCAGGCGGCCCAGTCGGTGATCCGCAACAACTCCCAGCGCAAGGAAAAGGAATTGTTTTCCCTCAGGGAAATGGGGGAGACGCCCATTTATTACCAGGCCGAGGACGACAAGGACGAGGCGGAATTCGTGCTCAAGACCATCTATGAAAGGCTGGGTCAACCGGGGCGGTCCTTCCGGCACGTGGCTGTTCTTTATCGCACCAACGCCCAATCCCGTGTGCTGGAAGACGCCTGCCGCAGGAACAACATCCCCTATATCATCGTGGGAGGCCTCAAGTTCTACGACCGCAAGGAAGTCAAGGACCTGCTGGCCTACCTACACGTGCTGGTCAACCCGAAGGATTCGGTGTCACTCCGGCGCATGATCAACACGCCCATCCGGGGCATCGGCAGCGGTACCGTGGCCAAGCTGGAGGAAAACGCCAAGCGGCAGGACCTCACGATGCTGGAGGCGGCCCGGCAGGCCTCCATGAGCGGCGAATTCCCCAAAAAAGCCACGCAGGCCCTGGCCAACTTCGTATCCATGATGGACAGTTTGATCGCCGAGAGGGACTTGATAAAG
>JASHQZ010000233.1 GCA_030038835.1 candidate division FCPU426 bacterium | reverse complement strand
GTCCGGGTAAACCTGGGTCACCCTTTCCCAGAGGGCCGAGGTGTTCCGCCAGGTTCCGATTTGCCCCACGGTCAGGAATCCCAAAACGGTTGCCGCCGAAAGGGAAAGCGCCCCATAAAGAGTGGGATTGTAGGAAACCCATTTCGCGGCCGCCGCCGAAGCAAGCAGCAAAAAGGCAAGGCTGGGCAAATAAGTATAGCGGTCGGCCGCGGCCTGGGAGCCGCTTTGGATGAGGCCCAGAACCGGCGCCAGGGTGACGAGGTAATAAAGCCAGGCCGCCCAAAGACAGGGAGCTTTCCGGCGCAGCCGGAAGGAAAAATAAGTGGCCGCCAGGGTCAGCCCCACCGCGCTGAAATCCTCCAGTAGATAACCCGGGGTACGGCTGGGGGGAAAGGGATAGTAGGCCGCCAGCCCCGAGGGCCAGGCCATCTTTAAAAGGTAAAAAACGACCGACCGGAAGGCGTTCAGGAGCCAATACCATTCCACCCCGCTGCGGGCGTAGGGAAGGGTTTTTTCGTGGGTGAAAAAAGTCACCGCGGCCGACGCCAAGGCCAGGGCGAAGAAGGGCGCCTTTTCCCACAGGGCCGGGGCCCATCCACGGCTGAGGCGCCGGCAGGGCCAATAGTCCAGGATAAGGAATACGAAGGGGAGCGTGACGGCCATGGGCTTTGATAAAAGAGCCAAAACGAAAAGCAAAAGGCACCAGATTAGTTTGGCCCTCATTTTCTTTGTTGGATATCGGGCTTCGCCCGATGAAGGTGATGAGGGCGACACGGTTTTCATTGTGGGGCCGGAAGCCCCATTCATCATTGAAAAACTGTGTGGGTTCTGAGTTTTGGGTTCTGAGTTAAGAAGGTTTTTTTTGAAACGAAGTTTCAAAAACTTCCAAAATTTAAAATTTAAAATTGAGAATTCAAAATTAAAGTTCTGGTTGGCGTAATCCAAATAAAGATAAAGGCTCCAAAGGTAGAAAAAAGAATAAAGCACGTCCTTGCGTTCCGTGGCCCAGGCCACCGATTCCACGTGGATGGGATGCAGCCCGAACAGGAGCGCGGTGAGGAAGGCAACCGGCAGGGCGAAAGCCTTGACCGCGGGCGGGGAAACCGCCCCTTCCCTCCCGGGGAGGGCTTTTAAAAGCCTCAAACAAACCCCCAAGACTAAAATCGTGTTCAGGATATGGAGCAGCACGTTGGTGGCGTGGAAGATTTGGGGGTTGAGCCCCCCCATGCGGTAATCCAGGGCGAAGGAGAGCCAGGTGAGGGGCATCCAGTTGGTTGTGGCGGAGGTGGTGAACATCCACTTGAGGAAGGCGCCGTCCAAATGCCGGATCGCGGGATTTTCAGTGATGGTGGAGGGATCGTCCCAGTTCACGAAATCGTTGGGGAGCACCGGCAGGTAGCAAAGGACCACGGCCAGAACCAAGAAGGCGACGCAACCCGCCAGGACGCCTTTCCCCGCCCGGGGGAAATCCGGGGGCGCGGTTGCGGGCGGGGCCGCCTTCCCTTCTCCCGCCTTTTTTAGGATTTCGGCGACTTCCCCCTCGGTCAGTCCCGCCTGGGCGGCCAATTCCCGCAGGGGAAGGTGCCTTTTCCTGAGGATGAAATTCGTTTTTTCTTCGTTCGACAAGCCGCTTCCCCTTCCAACAGGATGCAAGGTCTAAAAATTTTAAGAAAACTTATTTCTCGCCGCCAAGACACCAAGGGCGCCAAGAAATGCAAATCAAAATATTTTTTTACATCGTTTTTAACAATGACCGTTTTTCGCAGTACTTGGTGCCCTTGGTGTCTTGGTGGTGCAAATGGCCTTTGCTTCAGGGTTTTTTCAGCATCGAAGTGGCCGCCGCCAGGTTGCCTTGGTACATGGGGCTGTCCGGTTCCAAGGCCACGGCTTGTTGGAAGGCTTTCAAGGCTTCCCCGATCCGCCCCTTGTATCCATAACTGACCCCCAGGTTGTTGTAGGCCTGGGCGGAATGGGCATCCAACCGGACGGCTTCCAGGGCCTCGGCCACGGCCTCGTCGTATTTCCCCAGGCGTTGGTAGGCCACGCAGAGGTTGGCGTGGGGCGGGGAGTAGGTGGGGTCCAGGGCGATGGACCGCCGGTATTCCCCCACCGCGCCTTCCAGGTCGCCCTCGTCCGAGAGGGCCAGGCCTTTGCCGTAATGCAAAGCCCCCATGCCCGGGTCGAGCGCCAGGCCTTGGTCAAAGGCTTCCAAGGCCTCCCCCGGCCTTCCAGCCTCGCGGTAGGCCAGGCCCAGGTTGGAAAAGGCGATCTCCGATGGGTCGGGGGAAACCCTCACCGCGTTCTCCCAAAGGGAAATGGAATCCCTCCAAACCTCCACCTGGCGCCAGGTCAGCGCGCCCAAGAAGAGGGACAACCCCAGGGTGAACAGGGTGAAAAGGCTCCGGTTCTTTCCCCACCCTGCCGCCAGGCAAGCCGAAAAAAGCAGGATCAGGCTTAAGGTCGTCAAATAAGCGTAGCGGTCCGCGGCCGCGTGGGAGCCGACTTGCACGATTCCCAGGGCCGGCGCCAGGGTCAGCAGGTAGTAAACCCAGGAGGCCGTCCAGTAAGGCCTCTGCTTGCGGGCGCGCCAAGCCGCTGCGCAGGCAGCGGCAACGAGTCCCGCGGAAACCAAGTTCCTCACCGAGAAGGGATTGCTTTTCAAGACAATCGGGTAGAGGGCCGAAAAGCCGAAGGGCAGGACCAATTTCTGGGCGTAGAAGGCCAGGGAATGAAAGGCGTTCATCACCCGGAAATCCAACGGCAGTATTTGTAAATCCGGCGTGGCGCCGGTCTTCTCCTGGGAGGAGACCGCCAGCGCCGCCGTTACCAGCAGAGGGATAAAAAAGGGGATTTTTTCAAAAAAGATCTTCTTCGCCCCATGAGCCAGTCTCCTAAGCGGCCAGTAATCAAGGACCAGGAGGGCGAAGGGAAAAGAGACGGCCATGGGTTTGGACATGAGGGAAAGCAGGTAAAAGAGGAAACAATATGCCAGCTTCCGCTTGGGTTTCTGGGGGTCGGACGCATAACCCAGGTAAGCCAAAAGACCGGCCAGGTAGAAGGCTCCGTAAAGCACATCCTTTCGTTCGGTGGCCCAGGCCACCGATTCCACGTGCAGGGGATGGATTCCAAAGAGGATCGCGGTCAGTAGGGCCGCCGGCTCGCTGCATTCCGCCGCCGGGCCCCAGGCCCTTTGCAAAATCCGGTGGGCCAGCCAAAAGACCAAGGTCACGTTCACCAGGTGAAGGAAAAGATTGTCCCAATGATAGATTTGGGGGTTCAGCCCGCCCAGGTGGTAGTCCAGGTCCAGGGAAAGCCAGGTCAGGGGTATCCAATAACCCGCGCCCGCGCTGGTGAAGATCCATTTCAATGAGGCTGGCCCGAAATCACGGATATGGCCGTTTCGGACGATGGTGTCCATGTCGTCCCAGCTCACGAAACCGTTTTGCCCCAGGGGAAGATAGGCCAGCAGGGTCGCCACAGCGGGCAAAAGGGCGATGGCCCAAAGCGGGAAGGATTTGGGTTTTTCAGGTGCTTGGGGCGGTTGGATGGGAATCTCCGTAATAAATAATTTTAAATCGGAACCATGCGCTTGGCGATTAAATGAGGGAACACGAGTCAAAAATTTTATCAACGTTTGATTTAACCGTAGGACTTTGGGCTTATTTTAGGAATAATCTTTCCATGCCCGCCAGCGAACCGTCAACGGCTTCCCCCGCCGTCCCGCCTCCGGAGCCCTTGGGGATTCCGGTTTCCAATCCCTGGTTTTACCCTCTGGCCGCTTCCTTTATATTAGCCGCGCTTTTCGGGACCCGGCTGGTCAACGACTCCGACTTGGGGTTCCACCTGCGCACCGGCCAATGGATCCTCCAAAACCACCGCTTCCCCTCCCAGGACGCTTTCACCTACACTTCCTCGGGCAAAGACTACGTGGACATGGAATGGCTTTACCAGGCCGCCGTGTTCCTCATTTTTAGCCTGGGGGGCTACACCCTTCTTTCCCTGGCCCACACCGCCCTGTCCCTGTCGGCCTTGGCCATTCTTTGGGTCCGGCTGAGGGAGTCCCGGGGCCGGGCTTGGGTCTTAGTCACGCTGTTGGCCGCGGCGGTCCTGGCTTCCGAGCCCCGTTTCCGGGTACGGCCCGAGGTGCTCACCTGGGTCTTCCTGTCCCTGGAGTTGTGGATATTGGA
>JASHQZ010000028.1 GCA_030038835.1 candidate division FCPU426 bacterium | reverse complement strand
TCAGGTTCCACGGCGTTTTCCACCAGGGCCCCAAATCGTAGGGGAAGGAGCGGCTGAACCATAGGAGTTGTTTCCGGTGGAAATCCGGAAGGTGGCGGGAGCCCATCCAGGAATCCAGGTAGGGATAAACGGGATTCCCGGTCCAGCAGAAGTTGCGCAGAAGCCACGGGCCCAGGACGGCTAAAGCGGCGGCGGCGCCCAGGAGGAACGATGAAGCCTTGAGGACGGCCCACCGCCTGGAAACGAAACCCTGCCAAAGAAACCCCAGGAAGGCGGCGGCCAAAACGATGACCCCGGTGTATTTGATGGACAGGATCATGCCGCCGGAGATTCCCCCCAGGAGTATCCAAGGCCCTGCCCTTTCCCCTTTATCGGCGCCCCACAGGTGGAGGGCGGCATAAATCCAAACCATGGTAAAAAGGGACAAGAGGCCTTCCACCTGGGTGGTCCAGGCGTCGAGGACCAGCATGGGAAAGGTGGCGGTGAGCCCCATGGCCAGCCAGGCGGCTTGGGGGCCCTTCCATTCCAGGGCCCAGCCGCCGCAAAACAGGATGACCGCGAGGAAGGCCCAGGCATTTAACAGCTTGGCCGCCTCGGTGCTGTGGAGGATGACGCCGTTGAGGAAATAAAGTTCGCCGGCGAAGGGAAAGGTGATGAGCGAATGGGTGGGCATGTCGGCCATGCCGCGCCGGGCCAGCCAGTCGGCCAGGAAGCCCAAGTGGTACACCAGGGAATCGGCCCATGTCTCGGGTGTAAGGCCGTGGGCGAAACTTAGCAACAGGTAAAGCACGCCGAAGCCCGAAAGGAGGCGGTGGAAAAATCCCTGCGGCATGGGAATTTGCGGCGCAAGGTCCGGCGGGTTCTTTTTCCAATCCCTTCCCGCGTCCCAAAGGGCCCAGAAGACCAGCCCGAAGAGCAAAACGGCCATCAGGGGCCGGTACCAAAGGTTCAAGAACCCCAAGGCCAGCCACAACTCAACGACAGCGGCTATCCCCAAGACGAACTCGACGGGGATTTTTAAAAGGACATTGGCGGGCTTGAGTCCCAGCCAGGACGCCAGTCTCCGGCCCAGCTTCCATAGGGAAAAGGCGACCAGGGAAGAAGCCAGGAAAGCGGCCAGGGAGCCGGCCCAAACGGGAAGGGCCGTCGCCCATTGCCAAGCCCCAAGGCTCACGGGCTTGAACGCCGAAAGGACGAGTGGAAGGGGGGTCTGGATTTTTTCCCCATAAGCGAAGAAAACGAAAAGGGCCCAGGCACCGGAGAATCCCAATACCCCTATTTCCCTCAAGGAAGGGGACCGGTTCGGGCTCATTCGGGTGCGGGTTGAACCGCGGCCAACCGGTCGGCCAGGTAGCTGGACCGGGTCAAGGGGGAGGCCTGTACCGACATTCCCATCCGCGCCCCCGCCTCGCTCCAGCGGCGGTAACGCTCCAAGGGCACGGCCTCGGCCGCTTCCAGGGTGGAACCGGGCGGCTTGAGGTATTGGCCGATGGTGAAAAACTTCACGCCGGCCTTGGCCGCGTCCGCCAAAACCTCCGCCACTTCCTCCTCCGTCTCGCCGAAACCCACCATGAGCCCGGCCTTGAGCAGGACTTGGGAGCCCCCGGCGTTCTTTTTGAACCAGTGGAACAGACCCAGGGACCGCTGGTACTCGGCCCCGGGACGGATGGGGCCGTAAAGCCTGGGGATCGTCTGTAAATCGTGGGCGATCACATCCGGCGGGTTGTGCAGGAGAGTTTCGTAGGAACTTTCCTTTCCCTGGAAATCCGGGACCAGGATTTCAATCTTGAGGGCCGGGTTGAAAGTCCTTAAGGCCGAAACGATCTTCACGAACTGGCTAGCTCCCCCGTCCGCCAGTTCGTCCCGGTTGGGCGAGGTCATGACCAGGTAGCGCAGGTTCAAGGCCCGGGCGATCTCCACCACTTTTTGGGGCTCCCCGGGGTCCAAGGGCAGGGGCTTGCCGGTCCTCACCGCGCAAAAAGGGCAGCCCCGGGTGCAGAGGGAACCCATGACCATGATGGAAATCGTGCCATAGTGGGGCAGGCATTCCCCCCGGTTGGGGCATTTGGCTTCCTCGCAGATGGTGTGCACGCCGTTCATCGGGAGCCTGGCGATGGCGTCCCTAAAGACGTGCTTGGGATGGGGGTTGATGAGAAACGGGGGAACCGGGGTTTGGGGGGGTTCCAAGTTCAGTGGGCTCATGGACGATCCCAGCATAATCGAAATCAACCGCTTTGGGGCGGCGAGTTATTCCGCCAGGCGGTCAACCCGCCCGCGGGAGCAACCCGGGACATAAACGTCCCCCGGCCGTTCCCGCCGAGAGAGGAAATATTCCCGGGTTCTGGGTGGGCCTTGGGGAACCCGCCGGCCCAGGCGGCCAGCGATGGAAAAAAGGGGAAACCACGCCCCAGAGCGAGGGAACGAAAACTTCCCAAGATTGCCCCACTTGTGAGGAAGAATGGAACCAAGGCTCCCGCGCGGAAACACTCGAACGGGATGCCGAAAAAAGGGGCCTACCCGCTCCAGGAAAAACGGAAGGCGGCCAGTTTCCAATCGAACCAGCCGTTGCGCTCGAACAGGAGCGACATCTTGTTGTCGGGAGTCTGGGCGCCGCTTAAATAGATGTCGATGGCATAGACTTCCGGGGATTCATAGTGCCGGTCGATGGGATAGGGGGAAGGGCCGTCGGGAAGGCTGTCCGGCAGCGCGTTGCCCGGCTCCAGTTTGACGCCCTTCATCATGAGGAGGATGGTCTTGGGCGCCACGAAGGAATCGGTGATGGAGTCGACCTGGTCCGGGGAGAGGTTGGTGGAGGGGTTGCCCGCTTGGTTGTACCGCAGCCGGACATATTCAGCGACATTCTGCTGGAGGGAGGCGACGTCCATGAAGGGCTGGACCGCCTCCGGCTTTCCGCTGGCAACCGCGGCCAGGAACTGGTCGATGACGGGAACGGGACAATAGCAGTACCAGCCCACCAGGCCGGCGACCGCTAAAAGGAAAGCCCCGAGGAACAGTTTCACGGGATAACCGCCTTTCAACGACAGGATTTATCCCGGATTCGCCGGGCGGAGTAAAAAACTCAACCCCTGCGGCGGGGCCGGGAAGTTTGGGGGCTTAAAAATCCTCGGCGACGATCTTCACGCTGATGGTGGGCTCGCTTTTTTTGCGGGTATAGACCACTTCCTCCATGTCCTCCAGGACGGACACGATGGCGTTGCCCGTGCCGATGAGGCTCAGGTGGGCGGACTTGAGGGTGCCCGGGTAGCTGTGGAGCCCGGCGAAATGCTTGGAGGACTGGTGGATGTAGGTGTAGCCCTGGGGGTCGTAACGGCAGGCGGACTCGATGACAGGCTTCTGGTCGTCCTTGTTCAAGGCCTTCGTGAGCATCAGTTCCAGGCTGTCCTCGTCGAGCTTGCGGTCGGGGATGTCGAAAAAGACCGTCGAAACGCAGTAATTCTCGTCCGGGGCGAACCGCAGCTTGCCCGCGGCCTTCTTGACCGAGTGGAACAGCTTGTCGGGTTCCTCTTTCAGGGCGATTTCCTTGCCCACGATCTCGTTCAAGGTGATGGTCTTGGCGGGCTTCTTCAGGAGCTTGTTGGTCTTCTCGAACATGATCTGCCCGTCCTTTTCCGGGCTGCAGGTGTAAAGCTCGTCGATGAGTCGGTTGGTCTTGGGGTCGTGGATCAGCACCCGGTGGGACTCGGAGAGGATCCAGGAATACTTCAACGGCTCGTCGGGCCTCACGTTGCCCAGTCCGGGATAAGGCACGAAATCGAGGATGTTGAAGTCGTTGGCCAAAAGGGTGTCGTTGCCCAGGTCCAAAAGGGCCAGGCAGCGCTTTTTGGGATCGGTGGGAAGCTCGACTTTCTCGTAAACGGAGAAAATCCCCGTGCCCCTGGCGTATTTGGAGTCGTCAAGGACCTCAGGCGCTGGTTTTTGCGGTTCGACGGTAAGCATCTTCATTAGCTGTTATTTTAAGTAGAAAGAAGAAAAAAAGCGTGAAAATTTTGCGAAAAAAATTTCCTTAAAGTTTTGGCGGGGCGCCCGTCCGGGTTAAAATACCGGAAAATTTGGGAGAACCCATGTCCGAAAAAGACTACATCAAACTCAGCGGAAATTTTTATTTCGACCCCATCAAGAGGCACATCTTAAAAAAACAGGGTCAAAACTTCTCTTTCGTGAGGCATGACCGCCGGTTTACCCACCGGCCCGTGACCAAGGACCGCCGGTATAAGTTGGATGCCATGCCCATCCACTTAAAACCCATCACCCAGGGTCTTTTTTGGGACGCCGAGGGTAAAAACGTATATAAGAAAATCGGGGGGAATTTCGTGCTTTATTCCAAGGACCGACGCAAGGCCTTTGGCGCAAGCCCCACGGGCGCCGAACGCCGCCAATCTTCGCATCCTTAAAAAGGTTTAAAGTAGCGAAGATTGTCCCCC
>JASHQZ010000232.1 GCA_030038835.1 candidate division FCPU426 bacterium | reverse complement strand
TCCGAAGTTCGAACCTGGAGCCTGATTCCTTCAAGAAAAGTGTTGCCCTTGGAATACAGACTTCCAACCGCCTCGTCGGCCACGAAGGACTCAATACCGTAACCCGCCAGCTTAGATTTGGCCAGGTTGGCCTCGGCCACGCTGGCAAACCTCGCCACCGTAACGGGCGAATCGGATTCCTTTTTGGGAAATGACGGATAATTTATACCCATAAGAGACTCAAAACGCGGCAAGGAGTGGATTCCTACGGCCGAGGTTGGGACAGGTTTTCTAGGAATTTTCTGGTGGGCTCTGAAGACTTTGACGCATGGGGACCGATTGCAACGGTAAAAGCCCTCTTCCTTATGAACGCAACGTCCGCAGAAATCCCCCCCGCAATAGCGGCACTGGAAGAACCCTTCGGAATCCGGGTGGTTGGCGCAAGCAATATGGGGTCTCATATACGAAAATCCTTTTTATAGCTCGATCTCGACTCCCTCTTCACCTAAAAGCGCCATGGTTTCCCTCAAGAAACCCCGGGAAGGCTTGACCCGGAGGTTCTCTCCGGCCTCCACCACCATCAACCCGTGGTGGGTGGTCTGCATGTGGAAATAAACGCGGGCATGGCCCGGGTGCCTTTCGCAAACCTGTTTGACCCGGGGCAGGAGACTGTCGTCCAGGCCCACCACGTTCATTGTCAGGTGCACTCCCTTGGCCCATTTGGCGGCCATGCCGTCCAGTTCAATGGCCTCGTTGGCGATGATTTGGATCCTTTCCCCCGACTTATCCAGCCTTCCCTTCAAGGCCACCAGGTGGTCCTTTGCCAGCAGTTTTTCGTGCTTCCGGTAAACCTCCGGCCAGGCGATGACCTCAACGTGGGAATGAAGGTCCTCCAGGACGAATCGTCCGTAAACTTCCTTGGTCTTTTTCACCAGGCTTTTGGAAAAACCCCGGATCAATCCAGCCACGCGGATCTCAAAGCCGTCGGGAAGGTCCTCCAACTCATGCAGGGGGGTGACGTAATGCTCCAGTTCCCACTCGTGCTCCGAAAGCGGGTGGCCGGACAGGTAAAAGCCCAGCACCTCCTTTTCGCCGGAGAGGACCTGGGCCGGGGTGAACTCCTTGGCGGCGGGAAGGGTTTCGGGCACCTCCACTTCCTCCCCGCCAAAAAGGGACGTCTGACCCCTCTGGGAATCCGCCTGGAGGCCCTGGGACTGCCGGAAGGTTTTTTCGGCCGCTTCGGTGAGAGCCGCCCGGGAAGCTCCGGTGAAGTCAAAAGCCCCGGCCAGGATCAGGCATTCCACCATCTTGGGCGTGAAGGGCCTCAGGTCCACCCGCCGGCAAAAATCGGAAAGGGACTTGAACGGTCCGCCCTTTTCCTCCGCCTCGAGGATGGCCGCGATGGCCGGCGTCCCCAGGTTCTTGATGGCGGAAAGGCCGAAGCGGACCTCCCCGGCTGGTGTGACGATGAAATCCGCCTCGCTCTCGTTGACGTCCGGCGGCAAGACCTTCACCCCCAGCTTTTTGCATTCAAAGATGTATTGGGAAACTTTGTCCTGGTTCCCCGCTTCGCTGGTCAATAGGGCGGCCATGAACTCGGGCGGGTAATGGGCCTTGAGGTAGGCCGTCTGGTAAGCCACCAGGGCGTAGGCCGCGCTATGGGACTTGTTGAATCCGTAGCCCGCGAATTTCGCCATTTGGTTGAAGATGGCCTCGGCGGTTTCGTTGGGGATGCCCCTTTCCTTGGCGCCCAAAAGGAATTTCCCGCGCATTTGCTCCATTTTCTCGGGGTTCTTGCTGCCCATGGCCCGGCGCAACGAATCCGCTTGGCCCAAGGTGAACCCCGCCATGTCCTTGGCCGCCCGCATGACCTGTTCCTGGTAAAGCAGGATGCCGTAGGTGGACTTGAGGACAGGTTCCAGCCGGGGGTGGAGGTATCCCACCTTGACCAGCCCCTTCTTGCGGTGGAAAAAATCGTCCACCATGTCGCTCCCCAGGGGGCCGGGACGATAGAGGGCGTTCAAGGCGATCAAGTCCTCCAAAGCCGTGGGTTCAAGTTTGCGCAGGAAATCCCGCATTCCCCTGGATTCCAATTGGAAGACGCCCGCGGTCTTGGTTTCCCGCAGCATTCGGTAGGTGGCTTCATCTTCCAGGGGGATCTGGTCCAGCTGGACCTTCTCCTTGCGCCGCTGGCGGATGAGCTGCAGCGTGTCGTCGATGACCGTGAGGGTCCTTAAGCCCAGGATGTCCAGTTTGAGTAGTCCCACGTCCTTGAGCGCGTTCATTTCGTATTGGGTCAAGACCTCGTCCCCCGCGCCCTTGCACAATGGGATTTTTTCCAGGAGAGGCTCACCGCCGATCAGGATGCCCGCCGCGTGCGTGGAAACGTGCCGCACCAATCCCTCCAGCGCGCGGGAAACGTCCCAGAGCTTCCGGTAGGGCCCTTCCTCGGTGGCGAGGGCCCGAATCTCCGGCACCCTTTCCACTGCGTCCTCCAGGTTCACCTTGGGGCCGCCGGGGATCATCTTGGCGATGCGGTCCACCTCGGGCAACGGCACTTCCAAAACCCGCCCCACGTCGCGCACCACCGCCTTAGCCGCCATGGTGCCGAAGGTCACGATGGAGGCCACCCGGTCCTGGCCGTAGGTTTGGGTGATATATTCCAAAACCTCACCGCGCCTTCGGTCGCAGACGTCCACGTCGATGTCCGGGGCCGAGACCCTCTCCGGGTTGATGAATCGCTCGAAAAGCAGGTCGTAACGGATGGGGTCCACGTCCGTGATGCCCGTCAGGTAGGCTACCAAGCTTCCCGCCGCTGATCCGCGGCCCGGCCCCACCGGGATTCCCTTTTCCCGCGCCTTGGCGATGATGTCCCACACAATGAGGAAGTAGCCGGAAAAACCGGTTTTCTGGATGACGGCCAGCTCGTCGCCCATGCGCTGGAGGATTTCGGGGTCCCCGGCCTTGGCGCCGTAGCGTTTCGGAAGCCCTTGCCGGCAAATCTTCTCCAGGTAGCTGTCCTCCGAGAGCCCCGCCTCCGGCACCGAAAAGGAGGGCATGTAGGTTTTCCCGAACTCTAGGGTCAGGTGGCAACGTTCGGCGATCTCCACCGTCCGGCGCAAGGCGTCTGGGATCTCGGCGAAAAGCTGCGTCATTTCCTCCGCACTTTTCAAATAATATTCCGCCGTGCCGAGGGAAAAATGATGGGGGTCGGAGAGTACTTCCCCGCGTCCCAGGCAGGTAAGGACTTCGTGATAGGGCGCCTCATCCCGTTTGAGGTAGCGCACGTCATTGGTGGCTACCAGGGGAATGGCGGCCTTTTGGGAAACATCCAAAAGTTGTTTTTGAATGGTACGTTCCGTAGGCTTGCCGTGGTCCTCGATCTCGAGGAAAAACCGGTCTTTGCCGAAGATTTCCTGGTATTCCCCCGCGACTTTGAGGGCGACCGGAGCTTCCTCCTTGAGGAGATAACGGCCGATCTCCCCTTCGGCGCCGCCCGAAAGCGCCAAAAGGCCCTGGGCGTGGCGGGCCAGGAGCGCCTTATCCACGCGCGGCACGCGGTGGAATCCCTGAAGGTAGCCCGCCGAGGAAAGCTTTATGAGGTTCTTGTAGCCTTCCTCGGTCTCGGCCAAAATCACCAGGGGATAGACAGCTTCCGCCCGGCCCGAACCGTTGCTTTTCTCGAACCGGGACTCGGGCGCCACCCAGATTTCGCAGCCCAGGATGGGCTTCAAGCCGTGGCCCAGGGCCGCTTGATAGAAGGCGATGGCGCCGAACAAATTGGCCTTGTCGGTCAAGGCCACCGCCGGCATCTGGAGTTCCTTGAGCCGGGCCATGAGAGGTTCGAAACGGATGGTGCTTTCCAGGAGGGAAAACTGGCTGTGCAGGTGGAGGTGAACGAATTCCGGGCGGGTCATGGGTGGATTATAACGGAGAACCCGTATCAGGTTTCAGGTATCAGGCACCCGTTCAAGGATAAAATCCGGTAAGAAGGCATTACTTTAAAGCTGGGACCCGAACGCCGGGGCCTGATCCCTGGCTTTATTCCCACTCGATCGTTCCAGGGGGTTTGCTCGTTATGTCATACACCACCCGGTTGATCCCACGGACCTCGTTGATGATGCGGTTGGAGATGCGGCCCAGGATGTCGTGGGGGAGCTGGACCCAGTCGGCCGTCATGCCGTCGGTGGAATGCACGGCCCGGATGGCGCAGACATGGTCGTAGGTGCGCTCGTCGCCCATGACGCCTACCGTCTTGAGGGGGGTCAGGACCGCGAAGGACTGCCAGATGGAATAATAAAGGCCGGCCTTTTGGATCTCCTCGGTGACGATGGCGTCAGCCTTTCGGAGGATCTCAAGTTTCTCCCGGTTGATCTCGCCGATCAGGCGGACCGCCAGTCCGGGCCCCGGGAAAGGCTGGCGCCAAAGCATGTCCCGGGGGATGCCCAGCTTGGCTCCCAGGGCCCGGACTTCGTCCTTGAAGAGCTCTCGCAGGGGTTCCACCAGCTTGAACTCCATATCGTCCGGCAGGCCGCCCACGTTGTGGTGGCTCTTGATGGTAGCCGAGGGGCCCTTGACCGAAACGCTTTCGATGACATCGGGATAGAGGGTCCCCTGGGCCAGGAATTCGAACCCGCCCTTTTTCTTCATGAGTTCGCGGGCCGACTTTTCGAAGACCCGGATGAAGGTGCGGCCGATGATTTTCCGCTTTTGTTCCGGGTCCGAGACCCCTTCCAGGGCCTTGAGGAACTCTTTTCCGGCGTCGGCGTAATGCAGGTCGATCTTGAGTTTCTTCTTGAACATCTCCCGCACCTGGTCGGACTCGCCCATGCGGAGAACCCCGTTGTTGACGAAAACACAGGAGAGTTGTTGGCCCACCGCGCGGTGGATGAGGGCCGCCGCCACGGTGGAATCCACTCCGCCCGAGACCCCGCAAAGCACCCGTCCCTTTCCCACCTTCTCACGAATCTGCTGGATGGCGGTCTTCTCGTAGTTTTCCATGTTCCAGGTGGGCTTGCACCCGCAGACCTTACGCACGAAATTCTCAAGGATCTTGGTTCCCTTTTCGGTATGGACCACCTCGGGATGAAACTGGATGCCGTAAATCTTCTTGGTTTCGTTGGCGGCCGCGGCCAGTGGGCAGTTGTCGGTGGAGGCTAGCACCTTGTAGCCCGGCGGCAGTTTGACCACCTGGTCGCCGTGGCTCATCCAGGCCTTCAACGTGGAGGGCAGTCCAGCGAAAAGGGTGCGGTGATCCTTGATGTGAAGGGAGGCCAGGCCAAATTCCCGCTTAGGGGCCTTTTGCACCTTGCCCTTGAGGGCCCAGGAGATCATCTGGATGCCGTAACAGATGCCGAGGACGGGAATGCCCAGCTCGAAAAGTTCGGGGGAAACGTGGGGCGCCCCGGGGGCGTAAACGCTGGAAGGGCCACCCGAGAGGATGATGCCTTTGGGGTTCTTTTCGAGGATTTTTTCGACGGAGGCTGAGAAAGGCAGGATCTCGCAGTAAATCCTGCACTCACGGACCCGGCGGGCGATCAACTGGCTGTATTGGGCGCCGAAGTCAAGGACGAGGACAGTATCGTGTTGCATGAAAACTCCGAAAGGCGGTTCAAAGTTGGCAGTCGACGGTCGACAGTCAAGGCTTAAAGTGAAAACTTACGTTGCTGCCGACTGTCAACTGTCGGCTGTCGACTAATCCAAGTAGTAATTCGGGGCTTCCTTGGTGATGACCACGTCATGGGGATGGCTTTCCTGGTAGCCGGCGGTAGTGATCTGGACGAACTGGCCCCTCTCCTTGAGGTCCTTGATGGTGGGTGTCCCGCTATAGCCCATGCCCGCCCTCAAGCCCCCCACCAGCTGGAAGATCAACTCGGAAAGCGAACCCCGGTAGGGCACGCGGGCTTCAATGCCTTCGGGCACCAGTTTTTTGGCTTCCACCCCTTCCTGGAAATAACGATCCGCGCTCTTGCCCTTTTGCATGGCCGTGATCGAACCCATGCCGTGGTAGACCTTGAACATGCGGCCTTGCAGGTTGATGACCTCCCCCGGCGATTCCTCGGTGCCGGCCAAAAGGCCTCCCAGCATGACCGCGTCGGCACCGGCGGCGATGGCCTTGGTGATATCGCCGGAATACTTGATGCCGCCGTCGGCGATCAGGCCCACTTTGTTCTTTTGGGCCACTTTAGCGCACTCGGCGACGGCCCAAACCTGGGGCACTCCCACTCCGGTGACCACGCGGGTGGTACAGATGGAACCCGGGCCCACGCCCACCTTCACGGTATCCGCGCCAGCGTCCACCAGGGCCTTGACCGCCTCCCCCGTCACGATGTTGCCGGCGATAAGGGAGAGTTTGGGATATTTCTTGCGGATCAGTTTGACGGTCTTCAGCACGCCTTCCGAGTGGCC
>JASHQZ010000231.1 GCA_030038835.1 candidate division FCPU426 bacterium | reverse complement strand
TCCTCGATCAATTGGGGTGTCATCGTCAGCTCCAGTCGCGGTAGAGAATCAAAACCTCAACTGGATCTTCCGCAAGAGAAGTGCCAATCCCCGGGAGGGTGTTGGGCCGTTTAACCCTTGTTTCCAAAAATGAAGAAAGCGTCTTTGTTCCCCAGGTGGGTAAAAACAACGCAACGGCGGGCCCGGTGAGGACTCCGATTGATACGGGACCTGGCCGCTTATTGGAACAGCCATACCTCCACGGAGGCCGCCAGGCAGTAAACGCCAAACCAACCCCAGCGCCCCTGGGAGAGCCAGTTCGAGAGCCAACGCAGCGCCAACAGGCCCGCCAGGAAGCTGAGGGCCAATCCGAAAAGCCCCGGCAGGAAAAGCGCGACGGTTGGGGAAGAGGAAAGACCCGCAAGGGCCTGGGCCTTGAGCAGGCGGTGGATTTCCCGCCAAAGCACCGGCGGGGTCAAGACCACCGCCAGGGCGAAGCTGAATTCCTCCGCCTGCGCCCAGGACAGGCCCAAGAGGAGACCCGTGGAAATGGTGGCGCCGGAGCGGGAGAAACCCCGGAACGGCAGGCACAGGCCCTGGATCAACCCGATCCAGACCGCCTCCACGGGGCCGAGGTTTTTCCGGTTCCCGGCGGCTTTTTCACGGCTTGTGGCGAAGAGGATCAGGAGTCCCGCGCAGGCAAGGGACGCGGCGATCAGGCGGAGATTCCCGAACAAATCCTCCACTTCGGCATGGGGCTCGCCCCTTAAGACGACCTTTTCAATGAGAAATTGAAGGCCCAGGCCCAGGGCGCCGGTCGACAGGGTCGCCAGGAGGACCTCCTTGAGGAAAGCCCCGCCCGCCGTGGAAGATTGGAAATAATGGCCGCGCCAATCCTTCCAAAAATAAACAAGCACCGAAAACATGGTGCCGGTATGGAGCATGACCAGCAGGAGGGTCGCCTCCGGCGAGGTCGGGTCCAGGCCCATGAGTTTCTCCGCCAGGATGACGTGGGCGGAACTGGAAATGGGCAGCAGCTCGGCGAAGCCCTGCACGAGGGCCAAAACCGCGATTTGGAGAAAAGACATGGTCGATCCTTTGAGGCGTTTTGGGAAGCGTGCCTAAGATAACCCAATCCGGCTAGAAATCAAAAAAAATCAGGGCCAGGCCCGCGTCAAACCCCGTGAAATCCACCGTCGCGTAACGCTCGCCGCCGTTGATGTTGGAAACCTGGTCCACGTCCACCACGCCCTGGCTGTTTTCGGCCAGCCCGAACCGGCCGGCCACCGCGTTGGAATCCAGCAACTGGCCCTGGAAGTTCGAAAGGCGGGCGTAGCGGCCCCGGACAAAGAGGGCGATCCCGAAAGCCTTCCCCAAGGCGAACTCCCTTCCCAGCCCGGCTTGAAACCCGAAGGCGGCGGAGGAAACGTTGCCTTCCCAGATGTCCGGCCCCCCGATGGTATTGTTGTTCCCCAGCAGGTTGTCCGTGGTGGTGTTCTGGCCCACCCTGACGTTGGCCACGTAATAGCCCACGCCGCCCGTCAGGAAAAACCGCCCCCCGCCGTCGGGAATGAAATAATAGTAGTCCAGGGTGATGGGCACCACCGTGGGCAGGAGGGTCACGCTTTCCGAATCCGGATTCGATGGCCCGTTGGGATAGGTCAGGCTGGAGAGGAATTCGTTGTTTTGAATGAACCGTGCCCCCAGGGCCAGGCCGCTGTGGGGGTCCAAAAGCAGGCCCAGTTCAAAACCCAGTTCCAAGCCATTGTTGGAGGCCGTGGTGGCGCCCGTATAGGCGCCCAGTCCGCCCGGGTTCACGTAGTTGCCGCCGTTGAGCGCCTGCGCGGCGTGGATCAGATCCCCTTGGAGGGAGTAGTTGTAACCCGTTTCGAGTTGGACCCAGATGGGCGCGTGGTCCATGGGGCTGAGCCCATCCAGGGAAGCCGCGGGAGTGGACGTGGGCATGAAGGCCGCCGGGGTAGCCATGGGCGTGGCCGTGCCGGTCGCGTCCAAGGCCAGGGCCCCGGAAGCCCCCAGGAGGGCCGCCGCCGATAAGATGAAGAACCGGCAACAAAATTTGATTTTGGAGCCTTTTTCCCCTTTTCCCTTGAGGGGAGAAGGCCGGGATGGGGGTGATTTTCCAGGCTTTAGGCACCCCTCGCCCTGCCCTCTCCCCCAAGGGGCGGGGGTTTGGTGGAATTTTGTTACCGGCCCTAAGACTTTAAATGGCATCATCGCCCTCCGTTAAAAGTCCACCGTGGTTCCGACCTCAAAATACCTTCCCGGCATGAGCAGGCCCTGGATGGTGGCGTATTGCTGGTTCAGGATGTTCTTGAACGACAGGAAGGCCTTGGAATGGGACCCCCAATCCGTCTTGAAATCGGCGTTCAGGATGGAGTAGGAGGAGGCGATGATGACGGGGGGGAGGTCCTGGGGCCCCGTATAAATGGCCGGGTTGCGGTCCACGTACTGGTCATAGACGTTGACCTGGGTGCCTCCCGGGAAATCCAACTCCATCCCGCCTTCCAGCTTGTCGCGCATGCGCCCCGGGACCAGCTGGCCCGGCTGGGTGTTGGGCGAGCCCGCGAAGCTGTAATCGCCGCGCGAGTCCGCGAAGGTGTAATTGGCATAGGGGGACAGCCAGGGCGACAGGGCCAGGTTCAGGTCGGCCTCAAACCCCAGGA
>JASHQZ010000230.1 GCA_030038835.1 candidate division FCPU426 bacterium | reverse complement strand
ATTGTCTTAAATCCATGTCCCATAATTCTTTTATTGTTTTTGTTTCTCTTGGTTCAATAGTTTTTTCCCCTATTACGCCCATTCCATCTGTTCTATCTAAATGCCAAGTGCTCTTTGAATATAAGAATGGACCTCCGACTAAACAAAACCCGTGAATTGCTTCATCAACGTTATCGGCCCAAGCATAGTAGCTCTTTTTGAACCATTCATAATTTTGGGGAAGTGATGTTTCGTTGTATGGATTTTCATGTCTAAACTTTACAGCTATATCAATTTGATATTGAACGAAGCTTTTAAACTTATTTATCGGCAAACCAAATTTATGAAAATTCACTCCCAAAAGAATGCTGGCTGAACCGAATCCCATAAAAAGAAAAAGATTTATAATCATGGGAATATATTTGGGCGGGAATTGTGCCCATAACCAAGTTTGAAGGGCTTGTTGAAACAAAAGATCAATAATTCCAAAAATGAGAAAGCCAGCAAAGGCACCAATTGTAAATTTTGATGATTTAATGAAATCCATGCCGAAATTCTAGCCTTTCGGACGTCAGAAAGGCCGTCGAAATTCCCTGAAAATTCGGCCTCTGAAATTGGCCAATTTACTTGGGTAGTCATGTATATAATTCCCGAAAATAAAAAGAATACAAGTGTATACTTTTCTCCTGGCCTTCGCAAGGCTGCTGCGAAAGTCCTCCGGCCGGGAGAAGGGGAACCGCGATGAAACGCTTGGAAGTGGAAGTCCTATTCAGCCCCGAAGCGGAAAAGGAGTTTGATGAAATCCAACAGTGCGGCAGGCCGCTGGTAAAAGATTGGGCCCGGCGTTATTTGGACGACCTGGTCCGGTTTCCACCGGAGGACTGGGTGGACATGCACCGCCGCCTAGGAGGTGATGTCTTTAAGTCGGACCACCATGTCCCTTTCGACATCCAAGGCAAGGTGGTTTACGACAAAAGCCGCGCTGTTGAGAAAGTGATCCTCACGCGGTTTCGACCCCGGCCTTCCTTCCTCCATTATCCTTCTTGATAAAAGCATACAAGTAGCATACAATTTACCCATGCCCGCCCACTGGGGCACGGGGGTTTTTTATGGAAGGCGTCATTAGTTACCGTCCGAGGATGGGGAAGCGCAAGCTGGAAAACCTGGTCAAGAACAAGCTGCATTATAAAAGCATCAACCAGTTCATCGACCACGCCGTGGCCCAGGCTTTGAACGCGGAATTCGGGCACCATCCCCTGGCCAAGAAGATCGCCGATATCGTCTACCGGGCCGTGGCCGACCACGCCGAATTGGCCTTTATCAAACCCACGCCGGAGGAGGCCCGCGAGATCGAGGCCATTGCCGAACGCACGACCCGCGAAGGCCAATCTGTTTCAGCGGGGGAAATCCTGAAGAAATACAAAAAATAAAACGGGAAAAATCAATGCCGTCCAAGCCGTGGTTTTTTTTCGCACTCACTTTTTTATGGAGCTGGCTTTTTTGGATTCCCACGGCCCTCTGGGGCCCGGATGCCACCCATCCCATCACCCAGTTGGGCTTTGGCTTGGGCGGCCTGGGTCCGATGATTTTCGGTTTGCTTTTCACCTATTGGGAAGACGGTCTCAAGGGTTGCCGGGATTATTGGCGGAGGGTGGTGGATTGGAAAAGACTTGGGTTGAAGGGATGGTTCTTGTCCCTCCTCATGGTGCCAATCCTAACCTTGTTAGCGGGTGGGGCGGACGGGCTTCTTGGGGGAGCCGGTTTAAAGCTGGATTTAACCGCCTTGAGGTTCTTCACCCGTTCTTTTTCATACCTCTTGGGAAGTTTGACCTTCCTGTTTTTCATTCTTTTATTTGGGCCCATTCCTGAAGAGCTGGGTTGGAGGGGCTACGCCCTGGACCGCCTGCGGACAAGGTACGGCTCGCTGGGGGCCAGCCTGATCCTGGGATTCTTATGGGGACTCTGGCACCTGCCTTTGTTTTTCCTTAAAGGGGCCTACCAATCCACATTGGGTGTCGGCACACCGGGCTTTTTTCTTTTTTTCGCCGGTATCCTTGCTGTCTCCGTTGTGATGACATCGATTTATGACCTCACGGGCCGAAGCATCCTTTCGGCTATCCTGTTTCATTTCAGCATCAACCTGGTGGGAACCGTCGCCACTCACGGCAATGGCGTTGAATTGTTCCGGGTTTTATTTTGCTGGGCCTGGGCGGCATGGGTTGGTTTTGGATGGAACAGGAATGTTAATTCGAAAAAATAATTTTAAAACCTATTGACATTGAAATGGCGCTTGGGTACATTTCCATCATTCAACGCGGGCTTTAAGTTCCAACTTGCTCCGGCGGTCCGAAAGGTAAACAGGAGCTAAAGCGGTAGACAAAGTTTAGTGAATCTCCTAAACCCAGACCGCTTTAAAGGCGGCCTGGGTTTTTTGTTTTCAGGCGGTTTTTAGCGTTTTTCTTGAAAACGCCCGGCGAGGCTTTAATGCGGGTTCCATCAAGGACCCCGGAAAACCTTGAAAAAAGGGCTTCCGTCAACTTGCCCCGGCCAGGTTGGTTTCCAGGGAGGTTTTCCCCAGGAAATTAATGAACAGGGGGCTAAAGCGGCACCTGCTTTCCGGAAATCCAGGAAACCCGGGCCGCCTTAAGAAGCGGTCCCGGGTTTTTTCGTTTAAGGACCGCCACTAAAAAATTTCAGGAGGCATGTCATGGCACTCAGATTAGGAGACGTAGCACCCGATTTCACGCAGGATTCCAGCGAGGGCAAGATCCAATTCTACGAATGGGCCGGAAAGAACTGGGTGGTTTTGTTTTCCCATCCGGCGGATTTTACCCCCGTTTGCACTACCGAACTGGGCGAAACGGCCAGGTTGAAACCCGAATTCGAAAAAAGGGGCGCCAAGGTCATCGCCCTTTCCGTGGACACGGTCGAGAACCATAAGGGTTGGATACCGGACATCAACGAGACCCAGGGAACCCGGGTGAACTTCCCCATTCTGGCGGACCACGACCATAAGGTCTCGCTGTTGTACGACCTCATCCATCCCAATTCCCTGGCCAACGCCACGGTCCGGTCTGTTTTCATCATCGACCCGGAAAAAAAGGTGCGGGCCACCATTACATATCCGGCCAGCACAGGACGGAATTTCAACGAAATACTGCGAGTGATCGATTCCTTGCAGCTGACGGACAACCATAAGGTGGCCACCCCGGTGAACTGGAGGGACGGGGACGACGTGGTCATCGTTCCGGCCCTGAAGGACGAGGAGGAAATCAAGCGTAGGTTCCCAAATGGGTACAAGGCGGTCCGGCCTTACCTGCGCCTGACACCCCAGCCCAACAAGGAAGCACGGGAGGTTGCGCACACCAGGTAATTCCTGGAGTCATCAGCGGCGATCCTTGGAAAGGGCCGTGCCCTTTCCAAGGCCGCCAACGGCGGATTTAACACCAACTTGCCCCGCCGTGCTTCCAGAAATGGGAGCGAAGGGGCTAAAGCGGCAGAAGATTATTCAAGGACCATAATCCCAAACCGCCCAAGGTGGTTTGGGATTTTTTTTTGACTTGAAAACGGGGGCTGGCAAATGGCCGCGCAAACGGGAAATTTAGACCGGGCGGAAGGTTGGGTGGCGGCCGAGAAATTGGCTTCCATCGTATCCCAGTTAAAGACCGCAAGGCTGGATTGGCGACGCCAACATGGACGGAACCGGGAAGTGGGGGGCAGGGAATTGCCATCCCGCGAGGAGTTGAAAACATTGGTGGAGGCGATCCGGGCCGCCCTTTTTCCAATGCGACTGGGACCTTTGGACATCCGTGAAGAGAGTGAAGATTATTTTGTCGGCCACACGTTGGGCCTAGCCCTGACCGCCTTAGCTCGGCAAGTTAGGTTGGAACTGGCATTAGCGGTGGGAAAGAAAGGACTTCCGGCCGATGGTGATATTGAAGGCCGAGTATCGGGGATCGTTCGGGATTTCGGAGAAGCCCTACCAGGCATCCGTAGGATCCTGGATAGCGATGTTTTGGCAGCTTACCGAGGGGACCCGGCGGCAGGAAGCGTGGATGAGGTCTTGATTTGCTATCCCGGCATCCGGGCGGTGATCCTTTACCGTCTAGCCCACCAGTTGTATGTGTTAGGAGTGCCTTTGGTGGCGCGCATTATTTCGGAAATCGCCCATTCGGAGACGGGTATCGACATCCATCCCGGAGCGAGGATCGGCGGTGGTTTTTTCGTCGATCACGGGACGGGAGTGGTCATCGGAGAGACCACAGTCATTGGGGAAAGGGTCCGCCTTTACCAAGCGGTCACATTGGGGTCCAAGGGCTTCCGGGACGGCCATAGTGGGGAACTACCAAAGGGTTACCCGCGACATCCCATCGTCGAAGACGACGTTGTGATCTACGCGGGGGCGACGGTCTTGGGACGCATCACCATCGGAAAGTGTTCGACGATCGGGGGAAACGTCTGGCTGACCCGGAGTGTCCCACCGGGCAGCCACATCACCCAAGCGTACGCTTCCGAAAGGCCTTTAACGGACGGCGCGGGGATTTGAGGGGAAGACGCTGGTTTCAAAGAGGAGGGGGATCATGATACAGAAAGTCGCGATTGTGGGGGCCACGGGGGTTTTGGGGAAACACCTAGTAGCCCAGTTCCAGGAAAGCGGAAGGGCGGTTCGGGCCCTGGCGAGGTCCCCGGAAAAATTACAAGGCCTTTTGACGGGCGATTCGGAGGTGTTGCCCTGCAACCTGCTGAGGGTTCCCGGCTCGCTCCTGGCCGAATACCTCAAGGGCTGTGATGTGGTGGTGCACGCCGCCACCGAATGGCCTCTTCGTCCCCGGGAAAAAAGGGATTGGGAACCGCATAACCGACTTCAAACCGAGGGGACGGCGAGGTTGATCGAAGCCTCCCTCCGGGCGGGGGTTGGTTTTTACCTCCAACAGAGCACCGTGACGGCCTATGTGGACGGGGGCGACCAATGGCAGGACGAGGATACGCCCTATGACATCACGCCGGTCCGGGCGGTCACGACCCTGGCGGTGGCGGACATGGAACGGAGGGTGCGCGAGCTTCCGGCGGGGCTGTTGAACAGCAACATCCTTCGGTTGGGCCCGCTGACCGGGCCGGGAACCCCCGAAGACGCCCTGGTCAGGGCCATCGGCGAGGGCCGGGAAATTGTCCCGGGGGACGGAAGCCATTTCCTGTCGCCTGTACACCTGGTGGACGCGGCGGACGCTTTCGTCAAGGCTTCCCAGCGCCGTCCCACCAAGGGGGTTTTCAATATCGTGGACGAACCCATCCGCTACGGGGATTACGTGGACGGCCTGGCGGACTGGCTGCGGGTCTCCCGCCCCGGGCGGGACCGCGCCGCCGCCCGGCCCCTTTCCCACCGTTGCGCGAACGAGGCCGCTCAAAGGGAATTGGGTTGGGAGCCCCTGAAGCGGTTTGGGCCGGATGGGGCCGCTAAAAGCCATCCGGCGGAAAGGAGGTCCCTTGTACACCAGTGAGATTTTCGGAAGTTTTTTCAAGCGGACGGAAGTTCCGGACAACGAAAAGGAACAGCTGGCTCAAGGGCGGCGTTCCGTCTCGGGCATAGGATTCAAAGGATGGGAAGAAATGCTCCACATAATCGGCTGGATCCTGGTAATGGCGGTTTTGGGGATGTGCCTTTTGGCGATCATCGCCGGAGCATCGGTAGACGACCTTCTCGCGGAGGACGAACACCGGGACCAAATGAATGACGCTTGAGACCACAGTTTCTTTTACGGGGAGATTCAAAGTGAGATGACCCATGAGAACCATTAAGCCTGTTGAGCTTGAAAAGAGACTTCAGAAAAATCCGCACCTGATCCTTCTGGACGTCAGGACGCCCGCGGAGTATTCCGAGGTCCATGTTCGGGAAGCTCGGAATGTGCCGTTGGACTGGCTTTTTTCAAAAGTCCTGCTTGAACCGCTTAAGACGATCAAGGACGAGGAAATCCATCTGATCTGCCGGTCCGATTCACGCTCCCGCAACGCCGCGGAAATGCTCGGAAAAAAAGGGTTCGACAAGGTGGCGGTCGTGGAGGGAGGGACCCTGGCCTGGATCAAGGAAGGGCTGCCTGTGGAAAGGGGTTCCACCAGGGCCATCAGCCTGGAGCGGCAGGTGCGCATTGCTGCGGGGTCCCTGGTGGCGCTGGGGACGGCGCTGGGCAGGCTGGTCCACCCCGGGTTTTACGGATTGTCCGCTTTCATCGGGTGCGGATTGCTTTTCGCGGGGGTCACCGATTGGTGCGGCCTCGGCCTTTTGATCGCCAAACTGCCATGGAACACCCAGGCCGCTTCCAAAGCATCGGGCTCTTCCCGGGGCAAACCGCTGGGGAGCCGCACATGATGACGCCTTGGGGCCCCCCGGTCCGGATCATCGAACTGGAACCGGGAATCCGGTTTGTGCTGGCCCGTGACCATGGGGGCCTGGTTTTGGAAAGGACTTACGCCGAGAAAAAGCTCAGCTATCCGGCCCTCAAAAGGGGTTTGGTTTTCGGGGAGTTCTACACCTACGAGATGGATTGGGCCTGGGCCGTCCCCATGTGGGAACTTCCCCATCTTTGGAAAAGATTGGGGGAGGAGGGCCGGGAAGGAATGGAGAACCTGCCGGAACGCCACCTGGCCGCCCTTATCACCCGGCGGTTTCCGGATTACCTGCTTGAATACCGCTGGCTGAAAAGCTACCGGTTGTCCCGCTCCCTGGCTTCCGCAGGGGCGGGGGCATGAAAGGCAGGGATCGGTTTATGGCCACAACACCACTCTTTGGAAGGAACCACATGAACATCCCCGAAACCGAACCGGTGGACATCGAGGAAATCCTCCGGAAAGGATTGGTCACGCCCCATTTCCAGCCCTTGGTCTCCCTCCAACGATCGGCTGTGGTCGGCGTGGAGGGGTTGAGCCGGGGTTACCATCCCGAAAGCGGGCGGTTGATACCGGCGCCGGCCCTCTTCGCGGAGGCTGATATCCGGGGATTGAGCCGGGAACTGGACCTGCTGTGCCGGCGGAAAATACTCACAGATTTCGGACTTTTGCGCGAGCGCTTCCCGGACATTATCCTTTCCATCAACATCGACGCTTCGGCCATCGAGAAGAGGATTTGGTCCGGCTACCTGAAAACCCAGGTGGCGGAAGCGGGAATACCTTCTTCCTCGGTTGTGATCGAAATCGTGGAATCGGTGGTGGGGGACTTGAGGGAGCTCAAGAAATTCGTGGAGACTTACCGGGAAGCGGGGTTCTTAATCGCACTAGACGACGTGGGAGCCGGCCACTCGAACTTGAACCGGATACCCCTTATCAAACCCGACGTCATCAAGATCGACCGTTACCTGGTGAGGCAGATCCAGGCCGATTTCCATAAGCAGGAGGTCCTCAAGTCCCTGGTGAGCATGGCCCGCCACCTGGGGACGGTGCTGGTGGCCGAAGGCGTGGAGACCCCGGAGGAGGGCGCGGCCCTGCTGGAAATGGGCCTGGATCTGATCCAAGGTTTTTATTTTTCCAAACCCAAGCCCCACCGGGAACTGGAATGGGAGCCGATCAGGGAAAAGATCAACGAATTGGGGCTTTCCTTCCGCCTGGACCAGTTGGCCAAGGTGGAAGAAAAGAGGGTCAGCATGAAGAAATACCTGGCCTTGTCGGGGCAGATCCAAGGGGAACTGGCCAGCGAGCCCCCGGAAAATTTCCAGGACCGGCTTGCCAAAGCCTCCGACGGCTGTCCTTCGGTCGAATGCCTTTATGTATTGGACGAAAACGGGCGCCAAGTGACCGAAACCGTCCTCAACCGCCGAAGGGCACAGGGCCGTAATTCGGCCCTTTTCCACCCCCTGCCCAAGGGGGCGGACCACCGCATCCGCGACTATTTTTATTTTTTGATGAGCGGGGATTTGAGCAAGACCCATTACGTCACGAAGCCTTACGTTTCCATGGGCTCGGGGAACCTCTGTGTGACCATTGGGTCGTTGTTCAAGGGAACGGACCAAAGAAAATACATTCTTTGCTTGGATCTGCACGCGCCAGGGTTGGGAGGTGACAAAGCCATTTTGACGGAAGAAAAGGCGGGATGAGGCGTTACTTCCAACGAGACGTACAAAGAATGGCGGAAGATGCCAGGGCGCCTAGGTGGGGAAAGCGATTGCCGGGAGAATTAAAATTGTTTTGTTTTATCTCCCGGCTGAAGGTTGAATCGCCACCAGCAAGAAGGCCATCCTGGTAAGAAGTGAAAGGGCCGTGGACGGAGCCTTGATTCAAAACAAGGTGAACTCTTGAAAATAATTTCGAGGAGGATTTATGGCAGAGGCAACGGTCGAAAAACGCAACACGCTAGGGGAAAATGCGGCCACGCAGCTGGCCAACGTGACCAAGACCAACGTGCAATGGGGCGGTATCACGCCCAGGTGGCTGGTTTCCTTCCTCCAATGGGTGCCGGTGGAATCCGGTATTTTCCGGGTCAACCGGGTGAAGGAAGAAAACGGCAAGAGAATAGACGTGGATTGCAGCCCCCGGGGCGACGAGCCGCTTCCGGAGACCTACGTTAACTACGACGAGAAGCCCCTGGAACTCTGGCTGAACGCGGTGACTTCCGTCCTGCATGTCCAAACCCGCGTGTCGGATCTCTACAGCAAGCCCTACGACCAGATCCAGGAACAGTTGCGCTTGCTCATCGAAAAGGTTAAGGAGCGGCAGGAAGGGGAACTCATTAATAACAAGGAATACGGCATCCTAGCCAATACTGTGGAATCCCAGAAGGTCAAGACCCGCAAGGGCCCTCCCACTCCCGACGACCTGGATGAGCTGATCGCCAAGGTGTGGAAGGAGCCTTCCTTTTTCCTGGCACATCCCCGCACCGTGGCCGCCATCGGCCGGGAACTCACCCGGCGGGGAGTGCCGCCGCCAACAGCCACCCATTTCGGCAACCCCTTCGTTACTTGGCGCGGCATCCCCATCGTGCCCAGCGACAAGGTGCAGGTCGACGAGAAGGGACGCACCAAGGTGCTCCT
>JASHQZ010000229.1 GCA_030038835.1 candidate division FCPU426 bacterium | reverse complement strand
TCTTCATGGGCTGGGAGAAATTGGACTTTATCCAGGCGACCGCCTTGGCCACGCCGTTCACGCCCGAATCCTTCAGACCGATCTGGGCCGTCCTCGGGCCGATGGGACTGCGCAAAACGCGGATCAAGATCTCATCGACCACCAAGGGGCCTAAAAGCTCGGCTTCGCCGGCTTGGGACACCAACTCCAGCAGACGGATGCCTGCGTCCTGCACCTTGTAGTCGGCCTCGCCCAGGTAAATGGCCCGGCTCTCCCGAACCGGTGGGATTCCCTTGGGGTAGACCCGCAAGGTCAACTCGGCAATCTTCTGGGGAGTCAGGTCGAGCCGGAGGGCCAGAAAGGGTTCGGCGGCGCTGGCCTGCGTGATCTGGAAGGTCGCCGGAATATCTACCGAGAAAACGATCATCTTCGTGGAATCGTAGACGAAAACTTCATTGTCCAGCATGACGCTCTTGGCTCCCTGGGCCACGACGCACAAGGCCGGTGTGGCCAAGCCATGTGCCACACTGCTGTTCACCTTGGACCGGCGGATGGCGTGCACTCCGGGGATCTTGGTCTCAAAACAACCGTCGTAGGGCGCGTAGGTTTTGATCAACTCCGCCAGCCTGGATAGTTTGAGCCCGATGGATTCGGTCTTTTTAGACGTTTTCAAAATACTCCCCTCCAATGAGTTCTTATTGTAATGGTCTCTTGGCCCAAAGGCATCCAGGCTATTTCGCGAACACTTCTTTCGCTACGCCCATCCCCGTCATGGCGCAGGGCCAGCCCCCGTAAAAGGCCAAATGGGTAATAGTTTCCTTAAGTTCCTCTTTCGTCACCCCGTTGTCCAAAGCCCGACCAAGGTGGTGCCGCAGTTGGTCCGGACGGTTCAACGCCACCAGGGCGGCCACGGTGATCAGGCTGCGGTCTCGCTTGGAAAGTTCTTTCCTTTCCCACACGTCATCGAACAAAACCTTGTCGGTGAGTTCAACCAGCTTTGGGGCGAAATCCCCAAACATCTTTTGCGCTCCTGTAGGCTCTTTGCTCATGTCGATTCCTCCTTGTTTTTTAAAACCACTTGAACTGGTAGGCCATTTCAGGGCTCTTTGTCCCGCCATAAGCGATCTCGGCCACCATCAGAGCGAAAGGTTCGGTATAACGGGCTGCCTTCAGACCGCCCAGATCAAAGGGTTCGAATCCCACATCGCGGATGAGTCCCGCGGCCGTCCTTTTAGCGCCTAGGTCGTCCCCACAATAAACCAGACTGGGCATAGAGCTTTTGGACTTAACCTCAAAGACACCGAAAAGAACCTCGCTGGGAATAGTGTTGAAGGCCCCGACCACTTTGGCCTTTGGCGCTTTCTTGGCTAGTTCCTCGGCCCCTGAAGTGGTCAACCCCAGCACGAGTCCCGAATTACCGGCATCCATCGGAAGTGAACAGGTGAGAATCACCTTGCCGGAAAGGTTACCCGCCTGTTTAAGCACATCATCCACTCGGGACCAATGAACGGCCAAAAGCAGGGCTTCTGCGCCTTCCGCCGCCTCGGCGACCGTACCGGCTTTTCCCTTAGCGCCGGCCTCTTTCGCCAACCTTTCCAGCTTTCCCTTGGTCTTGGCGTAACTGAAAACAACGTCATGCCCGGACCGGGCAAAGATTGTGCCGAGTTTTCCGCCCATCAAACCTGAACCCAAAATGCCGATTTTCATATGTCCTCCGGTTTATAACCCGGCTTTTTGTAGAGGCTCTTCGATTTGTCCAGGATGTCGGGGTTGTATACCTTTTCTACCCAATCCTTTGCGGGAACCTCCTCCATTGAGACCGAAACGGATTCTTCCCCGTATTGGAAAACTTTTATCACATCTTGGGTGATCGCCTGGGCCAGCTTTTTCTTTTGATCTTCGGTTTTCCCCGGCCAAAGCTTGACGATAACGTGCGGCATAAATGCCTCCTCTTAAACCTTTAAAAGTGTTTTGATCGCCCGGCGTTCGTCCATCGCCTTGTAGCCCTCGGCCACGTTTTCAATGGGCAAGGTCAGGTCGAAAACCTTCCCCGGATTGATCTCCTTCCTCATCACCCGCCCGATAAGGCCGGGTAGAAATCGCCGGACCGGCGCCGGTCCCCCATGCAGGTGCACGTGGGAGTAAAAGAATTGGTCACCGTCAATCGACACCCCGTGTGACACCCCCACGAACCCCACCGAACCGCCGGGGCGCGTGGAGTGGATAGCCTGCATCATGGATTCCTGTGTGCCCACGCATTCCAATACCGAATCAACCCCGATCCCTTTCGTCAGTTCCTTGATGCGTGTGATGCCATCGTCCCCACGTTCGGTCACGATATCGGTGGCGCCAAACTCCTTGGCTAGCTTCTGGCGGGTTTCATGGCGGCTCATGGCGATGATGCGTGCCGCCCCCATCAGCTTGGCCGAAAGCACCCCCAACAACCCCACCGCTCCGTCACCCACTACTGCTACCGTGGCACCCGGTTTGACGTTGGCGGCCTCGGCGGCGAACCAACCCGTACCCATAACATCTGAGAGAGCTAACATGCTGGGAACGAGTTCCGGCGAAGGCGGTTCCGCCGTGGGCACTAGGGTTCCATCTGCCAGTGGCACACGCAAATAAGGGGCCTGCGCCTGATTCATGTATTCCCGGTGTTGACAGGAAGTCTGATAGCCGTTCTTGCAATGAGGGCAAGTGTTATCGGAAGCAAAGAAAGAGCCGATCACAAATTGGCCTTTTTTTACGTTCTTCACCTCGTTTCCCGTCTCCACCACGATGCCGCAATACTCGTGGCCCATCGGGGTGGGTTGGGTGATCTTGTTGATACCCCGGTAGGGCCACAGGTCCGACCCGCAAATACAGCCTGCGGAAAGCTTGATAATGGCGTCAGTAGGTTTTTCGATCTTGGGGTCAGGGCGATCCTCGAAGCGGATGTCTCTTGGCCCGTGTATAAAAGTTCCTTTCATGACTTACCCCCTTGGTTGTATTGCTCATCGGTCACCTTCTCCATCCAATTGCCCACTTTCCCATCCAAACTTTCTTGGATGGCCAAATGGGTCATGCTGGAGTCCGGAGCGGCACCGTGCCAGTGTTTGACCCCCGGTGGGGTCCAGATAACGTCTCCTTTTTGGATACGCTGAACCGGCTTACCCCATTCCTGAACGAACCCAGAACCTTCTCTGACCACTAAAAGTTGTCCTTTCGGGTGATTGTGCCAAGCCGACCGGGCCGAAGGGTCGAAGGTAACGCAGCCACATGTCATGCAAGAGGGGTCTTCGCCCTGTACCAGCGGCGCGACTCTTACAATTCCAGTGAAATTTTCAGCCGGACCCAGATGGGATGATAGTGTTTCTGGCTTTAGCAATTTGATAACCGGTTCTTGTTCCATGGTTTTTCCTTTCAAGATGTTCTTGAACTTCTTAAAGGCCCGTTCTCTTTTCTAAAAACTCAGGATAACGAGCACCTTCGATCGTCATCTTCGAAACCGTTTCATTGATTTCGCGAAGATCGTCAGCCGTCAACAAGAGATCGGCGGCTCGGTTGTTCTCGTCCAACCGTTCTAACTTCTTCGTGCCTGGAATCGGAACCATCCAAGGCTTTTGGGCCAGAATCCAAGCTAAAGCCACCTGGGCAGGACTGGCCCCCTTTTGGACCGCGATTCTCCCCAAAAGATCGACCAGGCCCTGGTTAGCCTTGCGGGCTTCCACCGAGAATCGCGGCACGATGTTCCGGAAGTCGTTCTTGACGAACTCGGTCTTCTCGTCGATTTTGCCGGTGAGAAAACCCTTACCTAGGGGGCTGAAGGGCACGAACCCGATACCCAATTCTTCCAGAGTTGGGATGATTTCTTTTTCCGGTTCCCTCCAGAAGAGGGAATATTCGCTTTGCAGTGCCGTGACCGGCTGGACCGCGTTGGCTCGGCGAATAGTCCTGGCTCCAGCCTCCGACATACCGAAGTGCTTTACCTTGCCTTCTTGAATTAGGGCTTTGACGGTGCCGGCCACTTCCTCAATAGGCACATTAGGGTCCACCCGGTGTTGGTAATAGAGGTCAATAGCTTCAACCCGAAGCCGCTTGAGCGAACCTTCCAGGCTTTTACGAATCACTTCCGGACGGCTGTCTACGATTTGTTCGCCCTTCGACATACCCTGGATCCCAAATTTGGTGGCGATGACCACCTTGCCCTTGTAGGGCTCCAGAGCTTCGCCCACCAGCTCTTCGTTGACGTGTGGACCATATATCTCGGCAGTATCGAAAAAGGTGATGCCCTGCTCGACCGCCTTGTGGATGAGCGCGATCATCTCTTGTTTGTCCCCTGGCAGACCGTAGGACTGACTCATTCCCATACAGCCAAACCCGATGGCCGATACTTCCAAACTGGCTTTACCTAATTTGCGCTTTTGCATGACTTCCTCCCCTTCGTTGAACCTTCAGTTTGTCTTACGGGAGGAATGATAAGAAAGGGGGCGGCAAAACATTTGCCTAATCCTACGAATGTTTAACCTGATTCAGCGAGAACTGTCGCTTTTCTTAAAACCTCAAGAAATGGCGATTCAATGATGATCCTGCTGGGCGAGACACAAATATCCGGGCGGTAGGATTCAAAAGGTTAAATCTTTGAGTTTTAAGGCTTTGAGTGGCGTGAAAGGTAGACGATTGGGTAGATGGTTCTCAAACTCAATCAGAAACCCTTTTAAAAGGGTACAAAAATGGCTGGGGCGGTAGGATTCGAACCTACGAATGCCAGATCCAAAATCTGGTGACTTACCGCTTGTCGACGCCCCAAT
>JASHQZ010000228.1 GCA_030038835.1 candidate division FCPU426 bacterium | reverse complement strand
CGACAGCTGTCAGCTGTCAGCCGTCAGTCGTCGGCAACGGCATCAAGGCCTTGCAAGGATTTGGCTTTGAGATGTTGCCGTCCGCTGAACGATAACAGCCAAGAGCTGATTTTTTAAAGAATTGGGATTGAAAGAATGAGAGAGCAAATCACATTGGCGTGTTCGGAATGCAAACGCCGCAATTACAACAAGACACGCGACAAGCGCAAGACGCCCGAAAAGCTGGAGGTCAAGAAGTATTGCCGCTGGTGCCGCAAGCATACCTTGCACAAGGAAACCAAATAAGCCGATACTTTTTCCTAATAGGGCAGTAGCTCTAACGGTAGAGCGGCGGTCTCCAAAACCGCGCGTTGCAGGTTCGAATCCTGCCTGCCCTGCCATCTATGAAAAAATGAACTTAGGATCGTCAAAAGGCAAAAAATGTTCGAAAGTTTAAAGACTTTTTTCGAAGAAGCACGATCGGAATTTAAAAAAATATCCTGGCCCACTTGGGACGAAATCAAGGGCTCCACGGCGGTCGTCTGCACTACCATCCTTTTCTTGATGGTCGTACTGGCGCTATACGATTTCGGGATCGAAAAGCTGGTGGGTTTGGTCGTCAAACAATAACGAGAGAGGGATCCTTGCAAATGTCCAAACGCTGGTACGTGATCAACACCTACTCCGGGTACGAGGCCAAGGTGAAGGCGAACCTGGAAAACCGGATCAAAAGCATGAAAATGGAGGACAAGATTTTCCAAATCCTCATTCCCTCCGAGGAGGTGACCGAAACCCGGGCGGGCAAGAAGCGGGTGACCAACAAGAAGTTTTTCCCCGGATACATCCTGGTGGAAATGGACATGGACGAGAATTCGTGGTCGGTGGTGCGCAACACCCCCAAGGTGACCAGTTTCGTGGGGTCGGGCAACAAGCCCATCCCGCTTCCAGACGAGGAAGTCACGGCCATCCTGGAGCACATCGGCAAGCGCCGTGAGCGCCGCGCCATGAAGAGCCAGTTTGAGAAAGGGGACCTGGTGAAGGTCATGGACGGACCCTTCGCGAACTTCTCGGGGTCGGTTGAGGAGATCAACCCGGAACGTGAGAGAGTCAAGGTGATGGTGACCATCTTCGGTCGCCAGACGCCGGTGGAGTTGGAATTCCATCAGATCGAAAAGGAATAAATTCAGCGGCGGCCGGAAGTCCAAGGTCGCCAGCAAAATGAAGCGAAAGGCTCAGGTAAGAGGTCATGGCAAAAGAATTAAACGCGATGGTGAAGCTGCAGATCCCGGCTGGCAAGGCCAACCCCGCTCCCCCGGTGGGGCCTGCTTTGGGCCAACACGGCGTCAACATCATGGAGTTCTGCAAGCAATTCAACGCGGCGACCCAGAAGCAGGACGGGCTCATCATCCCGGTGGTGATCTCCATCTATAAAGACCGTTCCTTTACCTTCGTCACTAAAACGCCTCCAGCATCGGTGCTGCTCTTGAAGGCCGCGGGACTGGCCAAGGGCTCCCCCACGCCCAACAAACAAAAGGTGGCCAAGGTCTCGATGAAGCAGGTTGAGGAAATCGCGAAAACCAAAATGCCGGATTTGAACGCCCAAAAGCTGGAGTCGGCCGTCCGAATGGTGGAAGGTACGGCCCGCAGCATGGGGATTGAGATCCAGAAATAGAAGGACAGCTGACGGTTCCTGATTCACAAGCAAGGCGGCATGCAAAAATTGCCAACTGTTGCCAATGGACTGTGAGCTGATTTTAAGAACTGTGGGAGCCTGCCTAAGGGCCAGGCGTTCGCACCACGGGAGGTGAATTATGGCGAAGAAGGCAAGCAAAAGGCACCGTAAGAACGTCGAGCTAGTGGATCGGACCAAATCCTATGCCCTGGCCGACGCGGTCGGGATCCTCCAAAAGGCGGCTCCCGTTAAGTTCAACGAAACCGTGGAGCTCCATATCAAGCTTGGCGTGGACCCGAAGAAGGCGGACCAGCAGGTGCGCGGAACGGTTTCCCTGCCCCACGGCACGGGCAAGACCCTGAGGGTCGCGGTTTTGGCCAAGGGTGAGAAGATCAAGGAAGCCGAGGCAGCCGGAGCTGATTACGCCGGGGACAACGAGCTCGTCGAGAAAATAGCGGGGGGCTTCATGGACTTCGACGTCCTGGTGGCCACTCCCGACATCATGCGCGAGACCGGGAAGCTGGGGAAGGTGCTGGGCCCCAAGGGCTTGATGCCTAATCCCAAGGCCGGGACGGTTACCCCCAACGTGGGCCAGGCGGTCAAGGAAATCAAGGCCGGGAAGATCGAGTACCGCGTGGATGACCAGGGCATCTGCCACGCCGGGATCGGCAAGATCAAGTTCGACGAGAAGCAGATCATCGAAAACGCCGCTACTTTGATCAAAACCCTGGTTTCGGTCAAACCCGCCTCGGCCAAGGGAACCTACCTGGTTTCGGCCCATTTGACGTCCAGCATGGGGCCTGGAATCAAGGTCGACACGGCGGAGTTTACAAAAACTGCGGCCAAGTGATATAGTTGGCGCCCCCAGCCGGTACGCCCGGCCGGGGTCAAGAAGTTCGATTGTATCCAAACTTCCAAAGGAGTTTGGATACCGCAAACGGGTTAAGGATGTTATTAAATTTTTTCACGTTTGCCGTCGAAGACAGCAGGCGTCCTAAAGCGTGCCGAAGGCTCCGCTTGAGGGCTTAATGAAAGCCTGCCGAGACGATCCGGAAGATCAAGAGTATTTCCAATACCCTTCATCCGGTCGTTTCGGGTGAAGGGTTTTTCTTTTTAACCTAAAACCCTCCCCATTCGAAATTCAACCAGGATAGGTGGTGATTTTTTTGAAAGAAGACAAGAAACGCGAACCGAAACCGGAAAAGGTCCAAGCGGTGGAGGATTTCCTCAAGCGGGTCCAGGCGTCCAAGTCCGCCGTCGTCACGGGTTACACGGGGCTGACGGTGGAGGAGGTGACCGACCTGCGCGCGAAACTTTTCCACGCCAAGGTGGAGTACCACGTCATGAAAAACAACCTGGCCCGTATCGCCTTGAACCGGTGCAACATAACGGTTTTGGACGACCTTTTGACGGGCCCCACGGCCATCGCCCTGGCGATGGAGGACGCGGTGGCGCCGGCAAGGGTCCTGACCAAGTTCGCCAAGGACCACGAGAAACTGACGGTCAAAGGCGGATGGATGGACGGACGCAAGATCACGCTGCAGGACATCAAGGCCATGTCGAACCTTCCCAGCCGGGAGGTCCTTCTGGCGAAGGCCCTGGGAAGCATGAAGTCGCCCATTTCCGGCATCGTCCAGGTTTTGGCGGGACCCGCGCGCAAGCTGGTTTACGCGTTGAACGCGGTCGCCCAAGCCAAGGCAAAAGCCTAATTAATAACCCGTTCTGGTTTTTAAAGCCTGAACCAACCCAAACCTAATTACGGAGGAAGTTCCAAATGCCTACTTTAACGAAAGACGAGTTTATCGCCGCCATCGAGCAGATGAGCGTGCTGGAGTTGAACGAGCTAGTGAAAGCCCTGGAGACCAAGTTCGGCGTTTCGGCCGCGGCTCCCGTGGCCGTCGCCGCCGGGGGCGGAGGCGCCGTCGGCGCCGCTGCCGCCGAGGAAAAGACCGCTTTCGACGTCAATTTGAAGGGCGTGCCGGATGCCACCAAGAAGATCGGCGTCATCAAGATCGTCCGGGAAGTCACCGGACTGGGCTTGAAGGAAGCCAAAGACCTGGTGGATGGCGCTCCCAAGCCCGTCAAGACCGGCGTGAGCAAGGCCGACGCGGACGCCATCGTCGCCAAGTTCAAGGATTCGGGCGCCGAAGTCGAAGTGAAGTAAGAGTTTTTCCGAAGCCCCTTATGACGGCCTTTAGCCTGCTATAAGGGGCTTTTTTATTTTGTGGGGCTTGTTAAAAAAGGTAACATAGGCCACCTTGATCGCGGGAGGAGGCGCTTCCATGGCGGACGCTTTTATCGAGCAAATTCGGAAAAACTTCGAATACGACTACTGGGCCAACGACCAATACATGAAAGCCCTCATGGAAATGCCCCAGCCGCCTGAAAAAGCCGTCAAAATCTTCAGCCATATAATTTTCGCCCTTGGGGTTTGGCTCGCCCGCCTAAAAAAAGAAGACTTGTCGGGTTTTAAGGACCCTAATCCTTCCCATACCTTGGCCGAATGTCGGCAAAAATTGGATGAACTCCACGAAAAATGGAAAAGATATCTTTTCGCTTTGACGCCGGAACAATTGTCTGCAACATTTGTCGCCCCGAACACCCAGGGAAAGCTTTCCGAGCATAGGGTTCAAAATGTTTTGTTCCAGGTCTTCACCCATTCCCACTATCACCGTGGTCAGTTGGCGACCCTGGTGCACCAGGGGGGCGGCAAACGTCCCGGGACCGACTATATCGCTTACGCCTACGCGACGGGAGAGTCCAAATTCGTATGACAAAAGGCCTGTTCATCACTTTCGAGGGCACGGAAGGGTCGGGCAAAACCACCCAATTACGCCTGCTGGCCGCCCTCCTGAATAAATACGGTATTCCCCATATCGTCACGCGGGAGCCGGGTGGATCGCGCTTGAGTACCCAGTTGAGGCGTTGGATCCTCAACAAGCTGGATTACAAACTGATGCCGCAGACCGAGTTGCTCTTGTTCCTGGCAGACCGGGCCCAGCATGTGGGTGAAGTGGTTGAACCCGCCTTGAAGCAAGGAAAAGTAGTCGTTTGCGACCGCTATTCCGACTCCACCCTGGCCTACCAGGGCGGAGGCAGGGGGTTTGACATGAAACTCCTTAAAATCCTGAACCAAGCCGCCAGCGGTTTAAAGCCCGATTTAACCCTTCTTTTCGACCTGCCGGTGGAGGCGGGCCTGCGGCGGGCTTTGGGCCGGGGTCAAGGTAAGGACCGCATGGAAAGAGAGGGCCTTCAGTTTCATAAGGCCGTGCGCCGGGTTTACCTGGAGATCGCCCGTAAGGAAAAAGGCCGGTTCATCGTCGTGAACGCCAACCAAAGCCGCGAAGCCATCTATCATGAAATGATCGAGAAATTAATTGACCGCCTGCCCGTTGCAAAAAAGGGTAAAAAACGTGCCTGAGTTCACCATCCCGCGCCTGGAAAAACTGGATTCCCAGCCCGACGTCCAAAAACTGCTCTTAGGGCTGATCGAGAGGCCGGGCGTCCAGACCTTCCTCTGGGTTGGGCCGCAAGGGTCGGGTAAGAAAACCTACGCCCTGGCTTTAGCGCGGAGCCTTTTTTGCAGGGAAGGCCCGCATTGTCCCGGATGCGCCTCATGCCGGCAAGTCCTTTCCAGAAACCATCCCGACCTTTTTTGGCTCGAAAGGCCCGAAGGAAAAAACGAAATTACCGTGGAAGCCACCCGCGAGTTGGACCGCAAATTGTCCAACGCCCCCTTCTCCGCGCCTTGCAAGGTGGCGGTCCTGGCCCAGGCGGATTACATGAATACGGACGCCCAAAACGTCTTTTTAAAGACATTGGAAGAACCCCCGCCCAAAACCCTGGTCATTCT
>JASHQZ010000027.1 GCA_030038835.1 candidate division FCPU426 bacterium | reverse complement strand
ATGGAGGGTAAGCCCGCGGACGATTTCCAGCCGCCCAAGGGCCTGGAGAACGATTTCGTTTATAAGCGCATTTGCCTGGATTCGGGGCTCTTGGCCACAACCTACTGCCCCCGCACCCGGGAGGAGATTTTCAGGAAGGAAACGGCGCCAACCCGCTACTGTAACCTTCATACGGAATCCGGCGGCGAGGAAGCCGTGCCGGGCGAGACGGGCGCGGGCGGCGTCTCATCCCAGCCCAGCGGCGACATCTTGGAGATGGACGAGCCCGTGGTCAAATCCGCCCCCACCAGCGCCTCCGCCACGCCGGGGGCCGAAGAAGAAGCACCCAAACCCGCCGGCGCCCAGGAAGCCTACCCGGACGAAGGTTTTTAATCCCACCCATCGTTACCTATTTCAAATCGTCGGACCTGTCAGCGGGAATGCTCAGGTCCCGCATGATATCCCGGGTGGCTTTTTTGGCCTTCCTCGCGTCAAAAACGATCACGGACCCCGTCCAGGAGTGGTCGTCGAACTCGATGACGTCGTACTTGCCTTCCGGATGGGCGAAATCCTCCACCAAGTCCTTCATCCCAGTGACGGGCCGCCCGTTCACCTTGTCCACGATGATGTTGGTGAAATAATGGTATCCTTCGTTGATGTCGGCCGGAAGGACGTGGCTTAGGACCACCACCTGCTTCCTTTCCGGGCCCAAGACGCCGCGGTTGGACAAGTCCTTGAGTTCCGGCTTCATGTTGTTCCAATCCATCGAAAGGTAATTGTAGGTCAAGGGGACGAAAACAAAGCCCGCGTTCATGTAATAAGTAGGGTGGCGGTTGTCCGGCCGGTAAGGCACCAGTTTGGGTTCCGTCCCGATGGGAACCTGCAATTTTAGGGGCTGGCCGCCCCGGAAGACGTCCATATTAAGCGTGTCCCCGGGCAGTTTGAGCGAGATGAGGTAGTCCACTGAAACCCGCCCCAGTTTGTCCAAAAAAGTGTAGCCCTCGTTGTCCACCGCGTGGCCGTCCACGGCCGTGATGACATCGCCTTCCTTTAAAATCCCCACCGAAGATCCCCCATAAAGCACCTGGGTGACCACCACCCCCGATTTGTCCGGAGGAAGCCGGTAATAGGCCCTCAAGTCGGGGCTTTTCAGGTTTTGCGTATCCAGTCCCAGGTCGGCCAATCCGGGATAATCGCGGCCGCCTTCAACGGCCCGGAGGAATTCAGCCACCATGGTGACAGGAACCAGCATGCCCACCTTTTCATCCTTGTGCCAGGCCGAGAAAGGCAGGCCCACGAACTTCCCGTTCTTGAGCACCGGACATCCCTGCAGCTTTTCGTCGATCTCGGAACCGGTCAATAGGGCGGGAACTCCCGTTTCCGCTTCCCAAGACCAGACCATGTCCAGCCCCGAGATCGTATCTTCCTTCTTGGAAAGCTCGTCCCCGCCCTGTAGGACTACTTTATCCCCGGGTTGGGGTAAGTCGCCAAATTCCACCGGCTCGGTGCCAACGGGAAAATCCTTGTCCTCCACGGACAACAGGGCCAAATCCAGGTCGCAGGCCAGCTTTTCGACCTTTGCTACGTATCGCTTGGTTTCCCCGAATTTCTGTACCTCGATGTAGTTGGCCTTATCCACCAAGTGGCCGGTGGTCAGCACCCGTCCCCCGTTGAGGATGCAACCGCAGCCTTCCAAGGAAAACTCCGAACCAGGTTTCCAAGGTTCGGCGAAGTCCACGTTTTGGGAGGTGGCAAAGATTTTAACGACTGATTTTTGGGTATTTTTCACGGGAGGGGGCGGCGGTGGTTGGAACGGTTTGAATTGGCAGGCCGGCAGGAAAACCGAGAGGACAAAAATAGAGCCGCAAATCAGCGCCAATTTTAGCCGATGACAAAAAAACGAATTTATTTTCTTTAGGGTCGTGATCCGCGTCAATTTTCGGCCAATTTTTTTTTGGACGTTCATTTCGCCACCCCCATCAAATCCGGTGAACGGTCGCTGGGAATGTCATTCTGCTTAAGGATTTCGGCCGTGGCCTCCCGGGAACCCTCCGCTTTCAGGACGATCTTGGTGCCCAACTCCCAAGCCTTGTCGATTTCGATGACGTGCGCGCCTCCTACCGGCTTTTGGAAGGCGGTGATCAGGTCCTTTAATTCGGAAATGGGGACGCCGTTGACCTTGGTCACGATCAAGTCCGCGTAATCCTCGCCGTAACCCTTGTTGATGGCATGGGGGATGATATGGTTCACCAGTACCACGCGCTTGCGCTGCGGCGAGGGCAGGCCGGAATAATAAAGGGCCAGGAATTGGGGGTCGGGGTTCTTGGCCGAGGCTAAATAATCCCACCCCAGTTCGGTGAAGACGATGCCGTCGAAAATGAAATAGCTTGGCTTACGGTCATAGACGGGGAAAGGCACCAGGCGGACTTCCCCTTTCAAGCGCACGGCCAGGGTTCGGGTCCTTTTATCCCGCAGGACCTTCAGCTTGATCGTGTCCCCCACGAGGTGCAGGGCCAGGGGGTATTGGAAGTTCAACCTCTCCCCATTGCGGAAGGGAACGGTGCCGTCGTTGGCGATGGGGTAGCCGTCAATGGAAAGGAGAACGTCGTTGTCCTTCACTTTACCCCAAGCCGAGGAACCATAGACGGTCTTGGCCACCAGGATGCCGGTCTGTGCCTTTTTCATCCCGTAATAGGCTCTCAAGGGTTCGTTTTCCATGGATTCGGCGTAAATTCCCAAGGCGGGCACCCGGTAGGCCTTGCCGGCTTTCACCTCCTCGAGGAATTTTCGGATGAACAGGGTGGGGATGATATAGCCCGTGTTCTGGGCCACGATGGCGTTATAACCTTGGAAGGCCACCCCCACCATTTTCTTTTTTCCACTGAAAACCGGCCCTCCCGAATTGCCGGGGTTGATGGGGGCGTCCGTCTGGACGCCCAGGAGGGTCCTCATGGAATGGCTGTAGGTGACCACCTCGATGCGGGACACGACTCCGTCGGTGATGGAAAGCTCTTCGCCCCCAACGGGATAACCATAAACGTAGACCTTGTCCCTCAAGGAAGGCAGGTCCCCGAAGGTCACCGGCCTGGTGCCCTTGAAAAAATCCGGGTCATCCACCTTCAGGAGGGCCAGGTCGCAGTCGTGCGCCACGGACACGACCTTGGCCGTGTATTTTTGGGTGTCCCCGTCCTTGAGCACTTGGACGAAGATTTGGTCCGAAACCACGTGGGCATTGGTGAGGATTCGGTGACCGGAGAGGATGCAGCCGCTGCCGCTGACATTTTCCTCCGGCCCCTCCCGCCAGGGTTCGGAGCTGCTGGGCTGTTGGATGGTCGTGAAGATCTTGACGAGCGACTTTCGAAGGGGGTCCTGTCCCGCGAAGGAGAAGGCCGTTGGGGTTAAAAGAAGGAATCCAAGGACGAAGGCAAAACGGGCCCGGCTTCTTCCACGGCAGCTGGGTTGGGGAAAACCGCACCCCGGTGGGGTTGGCATGAAGAAACCGCCTTTAAAATTCCGGCGAAAACGTCCGCAACGAGGAAGGATGTTCCTTAAGACGTCCCTTCCACCCTGTTTTCGTCGATGATTGTAACCCCTTCTCCCCATCCATCGCAGGTCTTTTTGGGGGAAAACCCGCGGACTCTTATTCCACGATCCTGTACTTCTTGCGGATTTCCGGCTCCGGAAGGGCGTTGAAGTGCCACCACTCATGGGAGATTGGAAGAAATCCGGCTTGGGTCATGACCTTGCGCAGCAGCAGGCGGTTGGCCACCTGCCGTCGGGTCAATTTTCCCATCTTCAGGAACTTCTGTTCGAGCCGGGGTTCCGCAATGGGTGCAAAGGAGTCGAAACCCGTGCCCATGTCCAATTCCCCGTGTTGACCGTCCGTCAAGCCGATATCAATGGCCATCCCATAGTTATGGGGCGACCCGATGGCCGGGTTGGCCACGTATTTCCTCTGGGGAGTGTCCTTCACCTTCTCCCACATCTTCCATTGGACCGAGCGCGGCCTCAAGGCGTCGAACACCAGGAAGGACCATCCAGGTTTTATCTTTTGCAGGAGGTTGACGGCTTTCAGGAGCTTGGACGCCGCATCCTTGTGCAGGAAAACCTTGGGCTTGGAACCATAAATGGGCCCATATAAATCCGTTTTCATGAAGTTGTTGATGCCGGCGTACCTCAAGTCGATGAGCACGTGGGGGAAGGTGGAAATGTCGACGAAGTCGGGGTCCTTTTCGATTTGTCTCATGGATTCCGCCGGGGACGGAGGTCGATCGGTCCGGGGACCGCCAGGGGGAGTTGGTTCATCCCCGACAACCGGATGCGCGGCTGAAAGAAAGATAAGGAACCCAATGAGCCGGCGCTTTTTCATTCACAACCGCTCAGGCCGGCGTTCCCTTGACCTGCTCCACGGCCAGGCGGAGCACGGGCCTTAAGACCTCCATGGCGTCCTTCACGGCGGTGGGAGTGCCCGGAAGGTTGATGATGAGGGTTCGTCCCCGGACGCCCGCCACTCCCCGGGTCAGGGAAACCAGGGGAGTCTTCTCATAGGCTTTGTTGCGGACCAGTTCGGACAATCCCGGAAGCCATTTCTCGCAGACTTGGTACATGGCCTCCGGCACCCGTTCGTAGGGCTTCACGCCGATGCCGTCCACCGTGAAGATGATGTCGATGGTGCCGCTGTCCGCGGTTTGGACCAGGTGGCCAGCCAAGGCCTGTTCGTCGTCGCCCAAGGTCTGGCGCGCGGCGATTTCCCAGCCCATCTTCAGGCAGGAAGCGTTGAGGTTGTCCCCCGCCTCGTCCTTGGCACCACCCGAAACAAACCGGTCGCCGACGGTGAAAAGTGCCACTTGGATCGCCATCTTAAAGCTCCTGGTTAAGCTTTCTTTTCGGGGAAAAAGGTTCCAAATAGTTTTAGGCGCAACTCAAGCTACAGCAGGAATTATGAATTCTCAATTATGAATTTTGAATTATTTAATGAGGACAACATTCAAAATTAAAACTCAATTTTACTTGTTTTGCGAGTCGAGGTTGACGTTGCCCAAGTCGTCGGTGGGCGGCAGGTCCAGGTCCTTAGGCGGGGGCACGTCCGAATCCTTGATAGGGGGCAGCGCCACGCCTGAATTGTCCGAATTCTGCGTTTGGGCCTGGCTGGCGGGTTGGGAGCTGGTGGTCGCCCCGGAACTGGAGGACCCTGGGACGTCGATGTCCAAGGGAGGGGCCTGCATGCCGTCAATATCGCCGTTGACGCCCTGCAAGGATTGGACGGCTTGCTCCTGGTTTTGGGTGGGCTGGGTATTGACCGCCGGAGCGGCAGGCTGGGCAAGGGTCGTGGCGGCTTGGGATTCAGGGGCCTCGGGGATAACCGGAACGGGTGGCGAAGTAGTGGTCACCCCGGCTGCAGGCGTTATTTGCTCGTTCAAGTCCGGCGGCGCCGGAACCGATTCCGCCGAAGCTTGGGGCGGATTGGTATCCGTCACGGCCGGTTGCGCGGGAGGAGCTGCCGCCGGGGTTGATCCGCTTACTTCGGGAGGAACAGGCACGTTGTTTTCGGTTGAAGCCGCGGATGGTGGAGGAGTTTCTGGGGAGGCGGCGCCTGCCGCGGGAGGAGGCGGTGCAGCTTCAGTGGAGGCCGTAGCCGCAGCGGGAGGCTGGGGCGGGGCCTCGGTGGAAGATGTGGCTTCGGGAGGTGAGGGCAGCTCAGGAGCCTCGGGGGGCGTGGGCGGCAGGGCGCTGTTGGCATTGCCCGCGGGCGCAGACGGAGATTGCGGAGAGGCGGCGCTTGCCGCCGGAGGTGGAGCCTCGGTGGAAGACGAGGCCTCGGGGGGTGACGGCAGTTCGGGGGCCTCGGGAGAGGCGGGAGATGTTGCCGCTTCCGGCACTGGGGGGGCCGCAGCGGGGTTTTCAGCCGCTGGCGAGGTGGAAGCACCGGTTTCGGCCGGGGGAGCCGCTCCGGGCTCCTCGGATAAGTCACCTTGATCCGGTGGCAGGTTGGTGAGGGCCTTTAAGGTATGGGGCGCGGGGGGCAAAGCCTGGACTTTGGCGGTTTGGATCGGAGCGGCCGTCGACTGTTCTTCGGCGGCTGGCGCGGCCGCCTCAGGAGCCACTTCCGGGGGAGAAGCGGCTTGCGGTGAACTTGCCGAAGCCGCTTCAGGCGCGGCCTGTTCGGCGGGCGGAGCCGGGGGGGCCGAAACTGCGGCGACCGGTGCCGGTGCACTCGCCGTTGCGGCGGCAGCGGCGGCCTCTTCCTTTTCCAGTTCCTTTTCCTTTTGAGCCTCTTCCAGGGCCTCGCGCTTTTCCTTACGGGCCAAATCGGAGGCCATTTCTTGGGTGATTTCCGGCAATTGGGTTCTCACGTAATAGCGAAGGAGATCCTTCAGTGAGATCAGGGGCCTGACGTCCACCGAGCCTTGAACCTTGGCCTGGACGGCCTTGGCGTCGTCCGTCCCCCAATAGTTGTTCCCTAAGTTAAGGGCCGGAGCATTGTTGACCACTTCCTTATCGTTGTCGTGGATGCTGTTGTTCTTGAATTCCAGGCCCGAATAGCCTTTGAGGAAGAGGCCATAGGTGTTCTGGGTGATGGTATTAAACTCAAGCACGGCGTTGGCTTGTCCATCCAACACCACCCCTGTGGCGTTCCCGTAAATCTTGCCATCCTTCACCACTGCCGTGGTGGACCCTCTCAAGTAAAGGCCGCTCCCCTTAGTGGCCTCAAACCACTGCAAACGCAGGTCCGTATCCTGTGCCAGGAAAACGCCGCCCAGGAACTTGGTATTGGAGATGCCCGCCCTGGCGCCGTTGAGGAAAAGCTCGTTTTGAAGGCCGCCCTGGGTCATATCGAAGACCGCTGGGGCCGCGGCGGAGGCCGAAACATCCAAGTTTCCGTCCACTTCCAGGGCCGCCGGGCCTTGAAAGACCACCTTGACGTTGGGGCCGATGCGAAGCGTGGCATCCTTTGCCACCACCACCTTGCCTTGGATGACATAGGGATTGCCGTCGGCGTTCCATTGGGTATCGCCGGAAAGGTTGTTGGGGACGTTGGTGGAGGCGAAGGCGGAGGCGGAGAGGAAAAACAGGAAAATCAGTGCATTTCGTTTCATGGACGGCTTGATAACCTCTCGGTGAATTATAAGAAGAGGCGCGGCCAAAATTACTGGAAAGCCCGGATACTATAACAAAAAACGTTTGGAGCCGGTGAAATAAAAAAGGGGCGGGAAAATTCCCCGCCCCCTTGATCCAACCGTTTTATTTCGACGAATACTCTTTTCCCTTGCCCGAGTGCCGGATGGCGGCCTGTGCCGCCGCCAGACGGGCGATGGGAACGCGGTAGGGTGAACAGGAAACGTAGTTCAACCCGACGATATGGCAGAACTCCACCGAGTTGGGATCGCCGCCGTGTTCCCCGCAAATTCCAACTTTGAGCTTGGGTTTCACGCTACGGCCCTTCTCCACCCCCATCTTCACCAGTTGTCCCACTCCGCCCCGATCCAGGACCTGGAAGGGGTCCTTCTCGTAGATCCCGTTATCCTGGTAATACCGGATGATCTTGGCGGTGTCGTCGCGGGAAAACCCAAAAGTGGTCTGGGTCAGGTCGTTGGTACCGAAGCTGAAAAAGTCGGCCTGTTCCCCGATTTTGTCGGCGGTGACGGCCGCGCGCGGCAGCTCGATCATGGTTCCGATCAGGTATTCCAATTTGACTCCGTACTGGGCGATAGTCTCGTCGGCCTTCTTGATCACGATGGCCTTCTGGTTCTTGAGCTCGGCCACGTCGCCCACCAGGGGGATCATGATCTCGGGCACGATCTTCTTGCCCTTCCTCACCAGTTCGCAGGCGGCCGAAATGACCGCCTCGGTCTGCATCTCGGTGATTTCGGGATAGGTGATCCCTAAGCGGCAGCCACGGTGGCCCAGCATGGGGTTGAACTCATGCAGTTCCTCCACCCGGTGCAGGAGCTTCTTGGCCTTGTGGAGGTCCGATCCGTCCTCCTTCACCAGTTCCAGGGCCTTCTTGATCATCTCGTTGGAAGTGGTGTTCTTGTTGGTGGCTTCCATGCGGGCGATCTCCACCATGAGTTCCTCCCGCTTGGGCAAAAACTCGTGCAAGGGCGGGTCCAGGAAACGGACTGTCACCGGGTGCCCTTCCATGGCCTCGAAAAGCCCCAGAAAATCCGATTTTTGCATGGGCAGGAGCTTCTTCAGGGCCTCCCGGCGGGAGGCCTCATCGGTGGCCAGAATCATGGCCTGCATATGGGGCAGGCGGTCCTCATCGAAGAACATATGCTCAGTGCGGCAAAGGCCGATACCCTCGGCCCCAAAGCCCCGGGCCACCTTGGCGTCCCGCGGAATGTCGGCGTTGGCGCGCACCTTGAGGGTGCGGGCCGCGTCCGCCCAGCCCATGAGGGTTCCGAAATCGCCGGAAAGCTCGGGGTCCTGGGTGGGTACCTTTCCCTTGATGACCTCGCCCGTGGAGCCGTTGAGGGAGATCCAATCCCCTTCATGAATGGTATTGCCGCTCACGGTGAACTTCTTGCCGTGTTCGTCCACCTTGATGGCTTCGCAACCCGCCACGCAGGTCTTGCCCATGCCGCGGGCCACGACCGCCGCGTGGCTGGTCATGCCACCGCGGGCCGTTAGGATTCCCTCGGCCGCGTCCATGCCGTGGATGTCGTCCGGCGAGGTCTCCAGGCGCACCAGGATGGATTTCTTGCCGGCGGCCTTGTATTCCACCGCGTCCTCGGCCGTGAACACCGCCTGGCCGGAAGCCGCGCCGGGGGAAGCCGGCAGGCCCTTGGCGATGACTTCCTTGGGCGCCTTGGGGTCGAAAACGGGGTGCAGGAGCTGGTCCAGCTGGATAGGCTCCACGCGCTGGATGGCTTCTTCCTTGGTGATGAGCTTCTCGTTCAC
>JASHQZ010000026.1 GCA_030038835.1 candidate division FCPU426 bacterium | reverse complement strand
CCCAAGTGCGGCTACCACTACCAGCTTTCGTCCCTGGAGCGGCTTTACCTGACCATGGATTCGGGTTCCTTTGAGGAGTACGACGAAAAACTGGACTCCAAGAACCCCCTGGATTTCCCCGAATACCAGGACAAGGTCAAGAAGGGCCAGGAAAAAGCCAAAATGACCGACGCGGTCATCACCGGCGTGGGCAAGATCGCGGGACAGCCCGCCTCCATCGCCATCATGGACTTCCAATTCATGGGTGGAAGCCTGGGCAGCGTGGTGGGGGAAAAGATCACGCGGGCCGTGGAGCGGGCCATCGAGAAAAAAACCGGCATGGTCATCGTCTCCACCTCCGGCGGCGCGCGCATGCAGGAAGGGATTTTTTCCCTCATGCAGATGGCCAAGACCTCCGCAGCCCTGGCGCGGCTGGACGAGGCGGGCCTGCCCTACCTTTCGGTCCTCACCGACCCCACCACGGGCGGCGTGGCGGCCTCCTACAGCATGCTGGGGGACGTCAACCTGGCCGAGCCGGGCGCCATGGTGGGCTTCGCCGGGCCGCGCGTCATCGAACAGACCATCCGCCAGAAGCTGCCCAAGGGCTTCCAGCGGGCCGAATTCCTGCTGGAGCATGGTTTCGTGGACGCCATCGTGCCCCGCAGCCAGATGAAGAAGACCCTAGGACAATATCTGAAGTTCTTCCGGACCTAAGCGGTTCGAACCAAAATCCAACACAAAGACTCTAAGAGGTTCTAACAAAAATCTCTCACCACGAAGCACACAAAGGACGCAAAGTTAAACCATGTTGTTTTTTAAAGGGTTTTCATGCCTCACTTTGTGTACTTCGTGCCTTTTGTGGTAAGAGGTTGGGTTTTTGTTAGAGGTTCTAGGACGCAAAGAAAGGTTTTTTGAAATGAAGATTTCAAAAATAAAGGCGCCTTTCTTGGATACTTTGTGCCTTCGTGTTGGCTATTGGTTTGAAAGCTCTTGACTTAAGAATCATGATCCGCCCACTAAAACTGGAATCGCTGGAACGGCTGGGTTGGCGGTTCGGGCTGGAAACCATCCAGGCCCTTCTTTCGGAATTGGGACATCCGGAGCTGTCTCTCCGGATCGTCCACGTGGCCGGTTCCAACGGCAAGGGTTCCACCTGCGCCTTCATGGCCTCCTTCCTCCGGCGGCGAGGTTACAAGACCGGTCTTTACACTTCGCCCCATTTGTGCGACATCCGGGAAAGATTCCGCGTCAACGGCGCCTGGATTTCCCAAGAGGATTTTAACCGTCACTCCCGGCAGGTTTTGGAAGCCAGCCAAAAGGCACACCGAAAAACAGGCCGCCTGCCGACCCATTTTGAGGCCCTCACCGCCATCGCTTTTTGCTGGTTCAAGGAACAAAAGGTGGATTGGCTTGTTTTGGAAGTGGGCCTAGGCGGGCGGCTGGATGCCACCAACGTCGTTCCATCCCCCGCCGTTTGCCTGATCACGCCTATCGGCCTGGAACACCAAAACATCTTGGGGAAAACCCTGGGGAAGATCGCCTGGGAAAAGGCGGGTATTTTGAAACCGGGGTGCCTGGCAGCCGCGCTCCAGCCCCACGCGCAGGCGGCCCGCGTCGTTGACCGCGCCGCAACGAAAAAAGGCGCCCTGCTTTGGCTGGGGGGCCGTGATTTCACCTACCGGAAGGTCCCCAGCGGCTTTGAGTGGGAGGGGCCGGGCCTCCATCACCGGTTCAAGCTGCCGGGCCTTGCCGAATACCAAGCGACTAACGCATCGCTGGCCATGGCCGGAATCCAGTGTTTAAGGGCCCAGGGTGTGAACGCCGGACCTGGGCTTATCCAGGAATCCCTCCTCCAGATGCGTTGGCCCGGCCGGGTCGAGGAAATCAGCCGGAAACCCCTTGTTCTCCTCGACGGGGCCCACAATCCGGAAGCGGCCAAGGTCCTTGCGGTTTCCTTAAAAATCCGTTACCCCAAACGGCGCTGGATTGTTTTGAGCGGTTTTTTGAGCGACAAGGATTATAGGGCCGTCGCCCGGATCCTTGCGCCACTGGCGGCCTTGGCGATCGTGACCGAACCCAGGAGCGACCGGGCTGAGGATGGTTCCCGGGTTTTCAAGGCCTGGGAGGGGTCCGGGGTGCCCGGCCTGTTGGTGCGGGATTGGAAAAAAGCGCTTGGGATTTCACTGGCCAATCTAAAACAGGACTCCAGATTAGCTTTGCTTATCACAGGTTCCCTTTATTTGATCGGGGACTGCCGGAAGGAAATGGTGGGACTGGAGGGATTAGGATGGCTCTAAACGGTTTCGGCGCTATCCGGCTGGCTTTTCCAAAGGCAAGCCTGCAGTCCTAGCAGAAAAAATTGGATGTTCATGAACTGGTGACTGAAAGTATATTCGGTTAATCCCCAAACCAGAACCCCTGAAAACACGCATAGAAGAGTCCGGTTCAAATCCCCCGAAAAAATATCCCGAGGTTTGAACCGCCAGGCCGTCCAGTAATAACAGGCGATCCAAAATAGGTAAATCCCTAAGCCGATCCACCCGTTTTGGGCACAGATTTGAAGGAAGTTGTCGTGCAAGTGGGGCTCCGTCGGCTCCGGGAGCACCGGAGGACGATATTGGGGAAAAAGTTTTTCCACGTTGCCCTGGCCAACCCCCCATGGATGATCCTCGATCATGTACCATCCGGCCGCCCAGATCAAAAGACGAGGCTGCGTGGCGTTTCCATAGGGATTGGACCGGCTATAAGTCATACTGACGTCAAAAATGCTCTTGATCCTCTCATGAAAGGCGTGTGGAAGAAGGAAATAGGAAAGGATCAGCAGCCCCGCGCCCGCCAAAAGCCATTTGCGTTGGAGCTTCCACAGAAGCAAGGCGGCTCCTGCGATAAAGCCGACCCAGGCTCCGCGGGTTTGGGTTAAAAGCAAGGCCCAGGCCAAAATCGCCAAGGAAACCCAGTGCCATGGGTTTTTGGGCCCGTCTTTCAAAAACAGGATTTGGAGGAGCAACGCCACCATCAACATTCCACCGAAGACCATCTTGTCGCCGGAAAAGGAACTGATGCGGTCTTCGTGGAGGAAGAAGTGCTTGCCGATGCCCACCAGGGCGCAAAAGCTTGCGCTATAAGTGAAGATCAAAAGGAGCTTCCGGATTTCCTTTAAATCCAGGGCCATGGCGCCGATGGGAAGCGGCAGCAGGATCGTCAGGTACTTGAAGACGGTGCGGAAACTGTTGGCCGGATCCACGCCCACCCCGGCCCCCAGGAAGAAGCTGGCCGTAAAGGCCAAGGCCGCCCAAACAAAGGGTCCCGAGGGCCATTGGAT
>JASHQZ010000227.1 GCA_030038835.1 candidate division FCPU426 bacterium | reverse complement strand
TTAAAGGCCGGAAAATCCAAGGAAGATATTTATTTCGAATTAAAGAAAAATTTCGATGACGAGCTTCTTCTGGCGCGATGGATAGCGATGTTTCCGCGTTGGGAAAAGAAAGAAAAATATAAAATTCCAAACTTGATTTTGTTTATTCTCTTAATACTGTCAGGAGTTTTGAAGGTGATTTCATTCATTCCGCTTTTTGTGTCCTCGGGCCTCTACGGCTTAATTCTTTTATTTGTAATTCCTATTCTGAACATATGGGTTGCAATAGGAGTATGGAAAATGAGGGGCTATATCTATAGAGCGGCTACGCTTTTATCATTGATGGGAATTTTTAAAATGACTGGTTCGCTTTTATCTGCCAAAGCGGGGATTTCCAATCATGAGCTTTTTGCTTCCGATCCTACTTCGGCAACACTTACGATCTTTTTTCTAGCCATCATCGGCTCGTTGAGTTTTTATATCGGTCGAAATCTTTTCCCTAACTATGGGTGGTCGGGGGTAGAAAAAGGACCGGATGGGAAAGCTTTGTTTTAGCTTTGAGTTGCTTGTCCACGATGGGGAGCCGTCGTGGACAATATTTCCGTATCAGAGATGAGGTTAATGGCCCTTTCTGTTAGAACGAAATTCATCAATTGCATTTGGATATTTTTGGCTACCTTTTTATTTGTTGCCCTGACCATTAAGTATTTAGGATTAATTAGCCCTTTTTTGGGGGTCATTGTTTATGGGGCGCTCCAATTGTATGTCCTGCGCATGGAATGCCCCCGGTGCCATGTTCGATTTTGGCAGTCCGAAATTAGGAATTTCATAGCGCCTTTTCACCTTCGGGACATCATTTTGGGACGGTGCTCGCATTGTGGCTTTCAGTTGGATAAAACGATCAAGGCGCCTGCCAAAGCCAAAAGATAAAACGAGCAAGAAAGCTTGTCCACGACGGGGAGCCTTTCGACGAACCCGGGACCGGCCGCATGGGACAAGGCCTTGTGAAAGAAAGCGGATTTTTGAGCCGGAAAAAAACCATGAACCTCCGTCCGCCACAAAAAGGCGCCTAATATGAGAATCTCATTGGAATTGGTCCCCCGGTCGAAAGAATCCATTTTGGAGGAAGTGAAGAAGGTTTCCGCGAACCTGAAGAAGGTCAACGTGATCAACGTCCCGGATTTATTGCGGTTTGACTTAAGAAGTTGGACGGCTTGCGGATACGTGAAGCCCTATTTTCAAGACGCGATACCGCATTTGAGGGCCGTCGATATCAACCCGGACGAACCCTTGCCCATGGCCGCTTTTCTCAAGGAGAACGGGATAAAAGAAGTCATCGTGATCAGGGGCGATCTTCCCCAGGACATGTCCAGGAAAATCTACCCATCCGACGCATTGGAAGTCATCAAGAAACTCAAAAAAGAAGTCCCCGGAATCAAGGTTTACGCCGCCCTGGATCCCTACCGGCAGGGGATCCACCCGGAACTCGAATATGCCCGCGCCAAACGCGAGGCCGGCGCCGACGGTTTTTTCACCCAGCCTTTCTTCGACGTCCGGCTGTTGGACATTTATATGGAACTACTTCAACCCCATGAAGTCTTTTGGGGCGTTTCCCCCGTTTTAAGCGCGGGCTCGAAAAATTATTGGGAGACAAGGAATAAAGCCCTGTTTCCCGGGGACTTCAAACCGACGTTGGAATGGAACCGCGACTTCGCCAAAGCGGTTTTAAGCCGGATCACTTCCACGGATGGCAACGCTTATTTCATGCCCATCAAAGCCTCGGCCTTGGATTGTTATAACGGGATCCTTTGATGCCCTTGGTTGTCCGCGAAGGGGGCCGTCGCGGACAATAAGGAAGGAGCGACGACATGAGAAAACTGATAGCGGCGCTGAACATGACCCTGGACGGGTTTTGCGACCACACGGCGATGGTCCCCACCGAGGGACTGCATCAACATTACAACGACCTGTTAAAGGACGCGGACACCCTTATCTACGGCAGGACAACCTACCAGCTGATGGAGAGTTTCTGGCCCGAAATCGCCCAAAATCCAAACGGCGACAAAGTGGAGGAGGAATTCGCGGTACTCATCGACAATATTTCAAAGATCGTTTTTTCCCGTACGCTGAAAAAGGTTGATTGGAAAAACTCAACGTTGAAAAGGGAAATCGTCAAAGAGGAAATCCTGGAACTCAAGCGGCAAGGGGGCAAAAACATCCTGGTGGGCAGCCGCAGCTTGATCGTGGCCTTCGCGCAACTGGGCTTAGTGGATGAGTTCCAGCTGGGCCTCCTGCCGATCGTTTTAGGAAGCGGCCTGCCCCTTTTTAAAGACGTCGGGGACAGGATCGACCTTAAGCTCCTCAAGACAAAAACATTCGGTTCGGGCGCGGCGGTTCTTTACTATGAGCCGGCCCAAAGGGGAGTTTCGAAGGAATAGTTGTTCACGATGGGAGCCGTTTTTTATAATCGCCTTTCGGCTTGGAAGGGCGGCGGGGGAACAAGCCTCAACCGCGAAAGGAGCGCCTGAACGTGATACCCGAAAGCCTGTGGGGCGTATGGTGCGTGTGGCGGCGGTATTACTCCGCCTTCCTCAAGAGCATCGTCTACTACCTTCTGACCACCTTCCTGGAGCCCATCTTCTACCTGCTTTCCTTCGGCCTGGGCGTGGGGGCCCTGGTGGGCGGCATCACCACCCAGGGCGTTCACCTCACCTACCGCAGCTTCATCTTTTCCGGCATCATCGCCCAGACGGTCCTCTTCCAGGGCTTCTACGAGGGGGCCTTCGGCGCCTTCGTGCGCATGTACTACCAGAAGATCTTCCAGGCCATCGCCATCACGCCCATCACGCTTTCCGAGGTGCTTTGGGGCGAGCTGCTTTGGGACGCCACCAAGGCCACGGTGGCCGCCGAGGTGGTGGCCCTGATCGGGGTCGCCACCGGGGATTTCCACCCGGGCTGCCTCCTGGCCATCCTGCCGGTCGCCTTCGCGGGCGCCTTCCTGTTCTCGGCCATGGGCCTGGCCTCGGCGGGCTATTCGCGCAGCATCGACGAGCTGTCCTACCCCCAGTACCTTTTCATCTTCCCCATGTTCCTCTTTTGCGGGGTCTTTTACCCCATCGACGGCCTCCCCCCGGTGCTCCGGGAAATCGCGTGGTTTTTCCCGCTCACCTCGGTGAACGCCATCCTGCGCTCCCTTACGCTGGGGCTGCCCCTTCAGGCCCAGGCCGTGCCGCTGCTGCTGCTCTGGCTTTTGGCCATGGTCTGGGTTTCCCGCCGGTCCATGTTCAAGCGGCTGGTGAAATAAGGACCCGGTTGGATTTTCCACCCCCCGGGAATGAATTCTTTTCGGTCGAACGGCGTTCTTGGTAAAATACCGCCGTCTATCCGGATATCTTTTGGGGAACCTTATTGATGAAACCCTATCGTCCTTTCGCCGCCCTTTTGGCCCTTGGGGCCCTCCTGGCCTTGGCTCCCGCGGCCGGGGCTTACACCGCAACCGACTACTACAACGCCGGGCTCCAGCTTTACAACGCCCAGAACTACGACCAAGCCATCCAATATTTCAGCGCGGCCATCCAGTTGGACCCCAACAACGCCCCGGCCCTGCAAGGCCGGGCCAACTGCTATTACGCCCAGGGCCAGTACCCGCAGGCCCTGGACGATTACCAGAGGGTGCAGGCCCTCCAACCCAGCCCCCAGTTGGCCGCCATGATCCAGGCCCTTCAGGCCAAGCTGGGCGCGGCCCCGGCCGCGCCGGCCCAGCCGCCCGTCCCAGGGGCTGAGGCGGGTTCGACGGGCTCACCGCAGGCAGGCTTGCCGCCGTCCGGGGACGCCTTTGCCCAGGGCCAGGCCTTGGTCCAGCAGCAGCAATACGCCCAGGCCATCCCATTTTTCCAGAACGCCGTGCAGCAAAACCCCTCCGATTCCAAGTCCTACTATTACCTGGGGATCTGCCAGGTGCAGGCGGGCGACCTGAAGGACGCGGCCGTGGCCCTGGGTGTTTCCGATAGGCTCAACCCCAACCCCTCGGTGGAGGCCTACGTGAGCCAATTGAAGGCCCGGCTTTCGCCGGACGACCAGCAATGGGTGGACAGCCAGGTCCAAGCCGGGGCGAACACCAAACCCGTGGCGGCGGGCCACCCCCACCGGAGGCGGGAAAAATCCGTCCGGATTTTTGTGGGCCTGTCGGCCTTGAATTTGTCCGACCTGAACACCAACGCGTCCTCCTTTGAGAACCTGACCAGGTATTCCCAGAACAACGGCGACCCCTCGGCCCAGTATTCCGGGGCCGTTCCCTCGGCCACGGTCAACCTGGGCTTGGAAGCGGACTATCCCCTGGGCTCGGATTTCGAGATCGGGGTGATGCTGGGTTTCATGCCCGCCGGAAGCGCCACCGACAGCCTCACCGACAGTTCGGGTTTTTCCCTGACCGATTCCTTCAATATCGTCGGGGTGAACATCGGCTTGAACGCCCGGTATTTCCTCACCCAGGACGACATCCAGCCCTGGATCGCGGGCGGGCCCCTGCTCGTGGCCTGCCCGATCAATTACGCCTATAACCTCGACGCGGGAGGGGTGACCTTTGGGGGGCCCTTTAGCGGCGTGGGGTTCGGCGGCCAGGCCCAGGTGGGCGTGGACGCCCACCTGATGGACTCCTTCGTGCTGAGCTTATTCGCGGGGTACGAAGTGGCCTCGGTGGGGAGCCTCACGGGGACCATAGCGAATTCCAACATACCGGGGGTTACGTCCGGGTCCTCGGTCCAATTGGACGTGGTGCCCACCGGCCAGGGGAACTTCGTCGCGCCGGTTTCCAACGGGGTGCTCTGCGTGCCGGTATACGGCTACAACGCGGGATCCGCCGCCCCGCCCGGCTCCCGGCCCATGGTGATGGACCTGAGCGGGCCCGTGGGAGGGCTTGCCGTCAGTTATTCCTTTTGAGGGTTTTGAAGAACGGCCTGCGGGCGGGGATCAGGGCCCGAACTTCTGGATGAGGTTGTCGTCCGTGTCCGCCACGAAAATATCGGACACCGGGCTGACGGTGAGCCCCCAGGGCTCATTCAAGCCGCCGTTGCCCGTCCCGGAGGTCCCGAATTGGGCCACATAGGCGCCCGCCGAGGTGAACACCTCCACGCGGTTGTTGTAAAAGTCCAAGGCGTAAATCTGGTCGCAGGGATCCACGGCCACGTCGATGGGGTCGTTGAACTGCCCGTTGCCCGTCCCCGCCGTTCCCCATTGGCCCAGGTATCCCCCCGAGGAGTTGAACTTTTGGACGCGGTTGTTGAGGGTGTCGGCCACGTAGACGTTCCCGCCGCCGTCCACCGCGATGCCGTAGGGTTCGCTGAACTGGCCGTTCCCGCCGCCCGTGGCCGGGGCGCTGGAGCCCCATTGGGTGACATAAGCGCCTGAGGAGCTGAATTTTTGGACGCGGTTGTTGTCCGTGTCGGCCACGTAGACGTTGCCGGAGGGGTCCACGGCGTCGGCCACGGGCTCGTTGAATTGGCTGTTGCCGCCGCCGGCGGTCCCCCATTGGGCCACATAACCGCCCGAATTGGTGAATTCCTCGATGCGGCTGTTGCCCTCGTCCACCACGTAGACATTCCCGTTTCCGCCCACGGCCAGCCCCTCGGGGTAATCCAGGTTTCCGTTGCCGCTGCCGGCGGTCCCCCATTGGGTGAGGTAGGTGCCCGTGGAATTAAATTTCTGGATGCGGTTGTTGAAAGTGTCGCCCACGTAAATATTGTCCGAGCTGTCCACCGCCACGCCCCGGGGCCCGTAGAACAGCCCGTTGGTGGAACCGAAGCCGCCCCATTGGAGCACGAAAGAATAGGTCGTCGGCCCGCAGGTGGCGGTGGCCGTGGGAACGGGGGTGGCGGCAAGGGGGGCCACCGTATAGGTTTTTTGGCAGGCTAGGGGAAAAGCGAGGGAAAGAAGGGCGGCTAAAATAAAAAAAGATATCCTTAGACCCATGACAAACCCCGAAGTTTGAAATAGAAGATGCAAAAGAGATGGGGGAATTATATCAGAACGTTTTCGGGTTCCAGGAAGGGAAAACGCCCGAATTCCGGCTGAAAAACGGATTGAAAGGGGGCCTTAAGGGTTGCCCGGCGCGGCGGGCGCGGCTTGGCCGCCGCCCTGGGAAGGCTGGCCCGGGTTGGAGGCGCCGTTGCCTTGGCCCCCTTGCCCGCCATGGCCGCCGTGCCCCCCGTGGCCCCCGCGGCGGTCCCCCTGGTAGCGGCCCGGGGCGCTGATGATGTCCCCGCTCCCATCCTGGCCCATGTCCTTGAGGATATTCCCCTGCGCGTCGCAGGCGTAATACTCACCGTCAAGGCAAACCTGGATTAAATGGGGTTGTTGGCCGTCCGACCGCCACCAATAACCCTGGAAATAGTAAAGCCAGTGGGAGGCGAAAGGGTCGTGCCACCAAAAACGGTGCCCCTTCCAGAGGACCCAATTGAAACCACCGCCGGCGCTTTCCCAGCCGTACCAATGGTTGCCTTCCAGGTCCTGGAAGTGGCAGTAATGCAGCCCCCGGGCGGTCGTATGCCAGTAGAAGCGCTGGATCTGGGTTTCGGGGGTCCTGGCCCGCTGGATTTCCTCGAAGAGCGCCGGGCTTGAGAATTGGTCCAGGACCTTAGGGCCCGGAGGCTTGATGGAAGCCTGGACGTCCCAGGCCTGGCCGTCGGGGCCCACGGGGGGGACGTCGGGGCAGGCCAAGGATTTACGGGGAACCTTATCCTGGGCCCCCAGGAAGTAAGGCCAGTGGACCTTGGAGGGCGCCGCGGAGGTACCGGCCCAGGCGGATGCGGCCAGGGCACCCATAAGACAAATGACCAGGAAGTTTTTCATCCTACGGCTCCCCCTCGTGGACAACTTGAGAAATAGCCCCGAGCGGTTCAAGGGCCCCGCCCTCCGATCCCGAAGGGCTCCCGATCGCGGACAAGACGATGGCCCGTCCTTAAGGCGGCGGCGGGATCGCTTCCGGGGTTAAATCCGGGGTGGGGGTCGGAACTAAAGGCAAGGGGGTAAAGGCCGGCTTGGCCCCGCAATCCTTGTTCACGGAAACCGAAAAGCTCTTGCTCGTGAAGGGGATGCCGCCGTAACGCAACTCGTTCCCCGCCTCGACCGCGTAAAGGTACCAGGTGGGTTGGATATAACCCCGCTTCTGGGAATCATCCAGAAACGCCTTGATGTCAAAGTCCTTGACGCAAGTCGTGAGGGTCTTCGCCAAATAAGCCACGTAGTTGCGCTGGCCCCCGCCGCCGTCCACGTCCCACCGCCAAATTTCCCAATCCATGCCGTTGAGGGTCACGGACCCCATGTCCGTCTTCCAGCCGTTGGTGTTCCGGTAATCCAGCCAAACCATGATTTCGGCGCCGCCCTTGAACCCCCCCGTACCGCAGCCGTTATCCGGGCAAAGCCAAATATCATAGGCCGCGTCCCAGGCCCCCGTGTCCGTGGGCTGGAAACTCCAGTCGCTGTTCACGCATTTTAACCCGCTTAAGGGGGCCGGCAGGAGGCTGTTGGGGCTTTGGATGCCCCAGGCGCTCCCGTAGAGCACCGAGGGATAGGCGGCCACGGTGTAGGGGTCGGGACATTGGAAGTCGCCCTTCGTCACCGTGTAGGCCCCGGTTTGGTCGTCAATGTCCACGCACTGGGTGCCGGGGCACTTGCCCTGGTTCCAGTAGTCGGTCTGGATGACGTAGTCGCCGACCGTCACGGCCTGGTACCGGGCGCAGGTTTCCTCAGCCGCCCCGGTGGAGAAAAAAGCGAAGACACAAAAACATCCCGTCCAGCAAACCATCCAAAAATATCGAGATAACTTAACCATCCAATCGCCTCCCGGTCGTGGACAACCGGACCAGAAAAATTGTCATTCCGGTTTCGCTTCCATTATCCCTTGAAATCCCGGCTGGCTTCGTCCAACTCCGCCACCTCGGCGGGGTCCAGGCGCCAGCCCAGGGCGCCCGCGTTTTCCACGGCCTGGGCCGCGGTCTTGGCGCCCGGGATGGGCAGGCCCCCCTTGCACAAGATCCAGTTCAAGGCCACCTGGTTCACGGTCTTTCCTCCGTGGGCCTGGCCTATTTCCCGCAAGCGCGCCACCAGGGCCTGGATGCGGTTGAGCTGGCCGAAATAAAAAAGGCTGCGGGGGCCGGAAGGAGGGTTTTGGGGCGAGTACTTGCCGGAGAGCATGCCCATGCCCAAGGGGCTGTAGGCGATGAAGCGGATGCCCGATTTGGCGCATTCGGCCAGGAGGCCGTTGAACTCGTTTTTGCGCCGCACCAGGCTGTACTGCATCTGGTTGGAGGAAAGCGGAACGCCGTGGGCGGCCAGGGCCTCCTGGGCGCGGAGCATCGGGCCCCGGGAAAAATTGGAGACGCCCACCTCCTTGGCCAGGCCCTCTTTTACCGCCTGGGCCAGGGGTTCCATCCAGGCCCGGATGGAGCGCGGGGGACTGGGCCAGTGCATCTGGTAGAGGTCCACCGAGGGAAGCCCCAGGCGTTTCAGGCTGGCCCCCAGGGCTTTCAACAGGCTGGACGTGCGGATGCGCCAAGGAAGGGGCGCGAACTTGGTGGCCATGAAGATTTTTTCCGGGGGTTGTCCCTTGAGGAATTCCCCCAAGAAGGCCTCCGACCGGCCATCACCGTAGACTTCCGCCGTATCGATGAGGCGGATGCCCGCGTTATAGGCCGCCCAGAAGGATTCCTGGAGGTCCTTGGGGCCGTAACCCTTGTGAAAACCCCAAACCGTCCTGTCGCCCCAGGCCCAGGTGCCCAGCCCGATTTCCACTTGGCTCAAGAAACCCATTTGCATCCCTCCCGGCGGAAAATCACAGCACCCGAGTTTAAAGCAAAAGATGAAAATTGCCGGAAAGATTAAAAATCCGGCGGGGAACCGCGGGCCGCCGGCTGGTTTCAGGCGGTGTGGAGAACTTCCTTGAAATCCTGAAGGACGGCGGGCTGGACCATGGGGATGGATTGGGAGACCGGGTCAAAGGCCTGGGCGGAGCTGAAGTCCCTCAACTGGTAATTCACGGCCCCTTGCACATCGGCGTATTCGGTTACCTGGTCCGCGGGTTTGGGAAACTCCGGGAACTCGTAAGGCGAGGCTTCCTCGGGTCTGGCGAATGCGTTCATAAAAATAGTTTAATCCCTCACCCATTTTTTGAAAACATTTCTTTTTGCGGTTCCTTGGTTGCAATCATCCCCGGGCGTGGTTATAAAGAACCCCAAGTGAACCGTCCGTTTGCGATAC
>JASHQZ010000226.1 GCA_030038835.1 candidate division FCPU426 bacterium | reverse complement strand
CCCAGGTTGGAAAGAGCCCTCAGTTGGGCCTCAATGCCGTCCTTTTGGTCCAGGAACCACCAAGCCGCGCCGTACTGCATCTTTCCCGGGACGGATCCGTCCTGGAAATTGCCGCACATGGTGGCGAGGACCTCGTTGTCGGCCGGGTTCAGGTTGTAGAGGATGGTTGGAGCCAGCAGCCGGTTTTCGTCCAGCCAGTCCAGGAAACGGGAAAGGGGCCTTGACTGTTCAAAGTCGCCGATGGAGTCGCAGCCCGCGTCCGCGCCCACCAACCTGCGAAAGCGGGCATTATTGTTGCGAAGAGCCCCTAGATGGAACTGCTGGGTCCAGCCCTTGGAATGGTCCAGCACCGCCAGCCAGTACAGCAAAGCCGATTGGAATTGAAGGGTTTCCGCCTCCCTCAAGGCCTTGCCCGACCGCAAGCTGGAAAAGCAGGTTTCCACCGCCCGGTCATCCCAGGGTTCGGCATAAATTCTTTCCAAGCCGTGGTCGGAAAGGCGGCAGCCCATCTTATGGAAGAAAGCGTGTCGGGCCTCCAGAGCTACCAGGAATGACTTGAAGGAACTAACGGATTTTCCCGAAACGGCTTCCAGCTTGTCCACCCAGTCGTTCCAGGCTTTCACGTCCCCCACGGCCAGGGCCTTGTCCGGCCTCCAGGTTGGATAAACGCGGGTCGCGGGGTTCTTCCGTTTGGATAGTTTGGCGTGATGCCTCAGGGAGTCCACCGGGTCATCGGTGGTGCAAACCACGGCCGCTTTGGAGCTTTCCAAAAGTCCCAGGGGGCTTAAACCCTTCCCTTCCAACATTTCCCCCGCCCGGTTGTAAACCTCGCGGGCCGTCTTGGGCGAGAGCAGGACGTCCATCCCGAATGTCCGTCGCAGCTCCAAGTGAGTCCAGTGGTAAAGCGGATTGCCCAGGGTGTGGGGCACCGTGGCCGCCCAAGCCTCGAACTTTTTCCAATCCGGAGCGTCGCCCGTTATAAGCCGCTCCGGCACCCCGTTGGCTCGCAAGGCCCGCCATTTGTAATGGTCCCCGTAGAGCCAAATTTCGGTAAGGGATCGGAAAGGCTTGTTTTCCGACACGACCCGCGGAGAAAGGTGGCAGTGATAGTCCACGACGGGCATGGGTTCGGCGAAGCGGTAGTAAAGCTCTACCGCCACGTCGTTTTCCAGAAGGAAATTTTCAGAGATGAAACTATGGATAAGGCACCTCGCAGGCGGTTATTGGACCGAAAAGTTTATCCGGTATTCTTTCTTCAGGCCCTCTTTCCAAACCCAGGCTGGCTCGCCGGCCTCACCCCGGGTCACGAAAGCGTGGAGAAAAGGCGTCCACCGACGGTTGTCCTGGAGCACGCTTAAAAGCCCCGGCGCCTTGAGGACCAGGGTCTTCCCGCCCAAGCCCGGGTGCGGCCCCAACCGCAAGGCCTTGGATTTCGCTTCGGCTATTTTATTACCGGGTTGGGGCTTTTTCGGGATTTTCCCTTTCGCCTTGCCCAATTTAAAACCCTTTCCGGCCCAATCTCCATAGGGAAAGTTCACGACCTGGCGGACATGGATAAGTTTCACGTCGGAAAAAGAGGTCAGGATGGCGCGGATTTCCAATCCTGCCCGACCCGGCTTGAGGACTGTATTCAAACCCACGGAGCCTTCCGGCAGCTTCACCATGCCCTGGTATCCCTTCAACCAGGGCGCGGCTTTCGCAGTGTTCTTGGCCCAGCCTTCATTGAACAGTTCCGGGGCAAGGATGGCGATTCTTCGGGACCCGTAAAACAGCGCGGCGCCACCCCCTTCCAAGACCTTCGCTGTCAGGACCGGCTGGATGGACTTGGGTTTCATGGTTTTCAATCAGCCTTGCTTCAAATGGATCTCTTCGAGCCGGGGCGCCAGGAGATGGACCGCGGCCAGGGCTATAAGATAAGCGAAACCGGCCATGAGGAAAACCGGCGTATAGCTCCGGGTAAATTGCAGCAGGTAACCCACGGCCGTGGCAATGAGCATTCCGCTGACCGCGCCGGCCATGGCTCCGAACCCCACGGCCGAGGCCACGGCCCGGCGTGGGAACATGTCCGAAACCAGGGTGTAGAGGTTGGCGGACCAGCCTTGGTGGGCCGCTGCGGCCAAGCCGATGAGGAAAACCGCGGGCCAGACCGAGGCCGTATAAGCGGCGAAAACAATGGGTGTCACGCAAAGGGCGCAGGCCAGGAGCGCGGTTTTGCGGCCCGTGTTCACGCTCCACCCGCGCCGGATGAGGGAGGAGGAAAGCCAGCCACCCGCGACGCTGCCCAGGTCGGCCAGGACGTAAATCGTGGCCAGCGGCGGGCCCATCTTGGAAAGGGTGATGTTGTACTGGTCGTGCAGGAACTTGGGCAGCCAGGAAAGGTAGAACCACCAGATGGGATCGGTGAGGAACTTGCCCACGGCAAAGGCCCAGGACTGCCGGAACCGGACCAAGGCCGCCCAGGGCATGGGTTTTTCTTTTTTCCCGGAATCGCCGCGGATATAGGCGAACTCAGCCTTAGACAGCCCGGGGTAGGATTCGGGGGCGCGGTAGAACTTCCACCAAAGGCCAAGCCATACAAATCCCATTGCGCCGGTCACCACAAAAGCCCAAGGCCAGCCCCAGGTAAGGGTGAGGTAGGGCACCATGAGGGGCGCCACAATGGCGCCTACGTTGCTGCCCGCGTTGAAAAGACCCGTGGCCAGGGCCCTTTCCTTCTTGGGGAACCATTCTGCCACTGTCTTGACCGCGGCCGGGAAATTGGCGCCTTCTCCCAGCCCCAGCCAGAAGCGGGCCAGGCCGAAACCAAAGGGCGTGCGGGCCAGGGCATGGCCCATGGCCGCCAGGCTCCAAAGGCCGATGGCCAGGCTGAAACCCAGCCGGACGCCCAACGAATCAAGCAGCCGCCCGGCTAGCACAAGACCCAGGGCATAGGCGCCCTGGAAGGCGGTGACGATATGGCCATACTCTACCTCGGTCCAGCCGATGGAATTTTGGAGGTCCGGGGCCAGGATGCCCAGGACCTGCCGGTGGATGTAATTGACGGTGGTGGCGAGGAAAAGGAGACCGCAGATAACCCAGCGGGCATGGCCGACGGTTTTCTTGGGCTTACCCGCTGGTTTTTTCATAACCGGAACGGCCTTTCAAAAAATGGCAATTGAACCACCAAGGCACTAAGGGCACCAAGAAAGGCCGAACAAAAATTGATTTTTTCTTTTAAGGTTTGACTCTTTAGCTGTTCTTGGTGCCCTTAGTGCCTTGGTGGTTCACAATATCTTTATTGATTCACGCCGCTGGCAAGGAACCCGCCGTCCACGGCGAGGATTTCCCCGTTCACGTAGCTGGCCGCTTCCGAAGCCAGGAACACCGCGGACCCGGCCAATTCCTCCACCTTGCCGAAACGGTGGAGCGGGATGCGGGCGAGGAACTCCGCGCCCCGGGGCGTGCCGTTGAGGATTTTTTCATTGAGGGGGGTGGGGAAAACGCCGGGCGCGATGGCGTTGACGTTGACGCCCTTGGGGCCCCATTCCAGTGCCAGGGACTTGGTCAGGGCCCCCACCCCGGCCTTGCTGGCGCTATAAGCCGCCACTTCGAAAAGGGCCAGGTGGGTGGCGATGGAAGCGATGTTGATGATGCGGCCCCAGCCCTGCTTGAGCATGGG
>JASHQZ010000225.1 GCA_030038835.1 candidate division FCPU426 bacterium | reverse complement strand
GCGGCCATGGCGCCGACGCCGGAAGCCACGCCGATGATGAAGAAGCATAAACACAAGAAGAAGAAACCGGCGGCGGAGGCCACGCCCGTGGCGAGCCCGGCCGCGGCTTCGAGCACCCCGGCAGCCCCCTAAGGCCCCGGGAGGGGATGTCTCCCATCCCTTCAATGAAAAGGCCCCTGGAAAACCCAGGGGCCTTTTTTATTCCAGGTCAAAGGAGCTTGCCCGCCTTCCGCGGCCGTTGGGTCAATGCCCGGGACCGCCTTCCTCCTCCGGGGGCCCGGCCGGCAGCTGCCCCAGCGCCCGCTTCACGGCCAGGTCCAGGGCTTCCAGGGTGAAGGGCTTGGCGAGGAAGGAGGCTTTTTTCCAGCGCAGGTGCTGGAGGACTTCCTTGTCCTCCACGGGCGCGCCGGACATGTAAAGGATCCTCAGGTTGGGGTTGATGGTCTTCAAGTAGTCCGCGTACTCGCCCCCGGTGAGGCCGGGCAGGTTGATGTCGGCCAGGATCATGTCGATGATGCCGCCCCGCATGCGGGCCCGGGCGTTGGCCACGGTGGAATCCTCCGCTTCGATCACGGTATAGCCGCCCAATTCCAGCGACTTTTTCACCAAGCCCCTCAACTGGGCGTCGTCCTCCACGAGAAGGATGGTTTTGGAAGTTTGCATCGGCCCCCCTTGGCCGGTTTTCCCGGCGGGGAAAGTATAAAAAAGAGCCCGGCCCGGGGACAAGATGAAGTTTGGGGGTTGACCCCTCCCCCTCCCGGGGAAGCCCTGCTTGAAACCCCCATTTCATTTGGCGCCGGGCCCCGCCCGTGCGAAGATGGGGCCCATGACCGAAATCCCGCCCCACCTGCCCATTGATTCCAGCGAACTTTCGCTGGTGGACCAGTACCGGCAAAGCCGGAACACCTCGGTCCTGACCATCCTGTTCACGGACATCCAGGGCTTCACCCGCCTGACCGAGGAAAGGGGCGACGCCTTTTCCAACGAGATGCGGCGCGCCCACGACGCGATCCTGGTGCCGGCCATCGAGCGCGACGGCGCGGGGCGCGTGATCAAGCACATCGGGGACGCGGTCATGGCGGTCTTCGCCGAGCCCTCGGCGGCGGTGGCCAGGGCCCTGGAAATCCAGGGCGCGCTGGGGGAATACAACGCCGGACACCCGGGCCAGCCGCCCCTTTTAGTGCGCATCGGGCTGCACATGGGCCAGGTGACGGTGGAAGACAAGATGAGCCTGGACGTCTTCGGGCGGCACGTGAACCGGGCCTCCCGGGTGGAGGGACTGGCCGCGGGCGGACATGTGTACCTCACCTACAGCGTCTTCGACTCGGCCAGGGGATGGATGGCCGGAAGACCGGGGGAGGCGGCCTGGGTTTCCCACGGGCGCTACAGGGTCAAGGGCATCGACGAGCCCCTGGAAATCTTCGAGGCTTACCGGCCGGGCGCGGCCAGGCCCCAGGCGCCCCAGGGCGCCCGCAAGGAGACCCGGATGCCCCGCCTGCTGCCCGCGGCCGGGCTGGTCCTGGCTGGCGCCCTGGCGGTCCTGGCTTTCCTGGCCTTCGGGCGCACCACGGTCACCTTCGAGGACCTGGGCGTGCGCACCGACACCACCGACGTGATGCTGGACCACAAGGCGAGGCTGCAGTTCGAGGGGGAGCCGGGCGACCACCTGAGGAAGTGCCTCACGAAGATCGAGCCGGGCCCGCACCTGATCTATTACGACGTGAGCTACGTCACGCGCTACTACGCGCCCATCACGGTCAAGCGGGGGGGCAACATCCTTCGGCCCCAGTTCGAGTATGAGGGCCTGCCGGGCATCCAGGTGAACGCCGCCTACGAGCCCCGCGGGAAGAATCAGCAGACCTACGCCAACACGACCGATTACGCCACCTATGACGACAGCGGCGCCCGGCACGACCACAAGGCGGACCTGTCGCTGACCCTCTCACCCGCCCCGGGCAACCCGGTACCCGCTTCCAAAGGCGTGAAAAAACATAAGACCCTGTTTTGGACCCTGACCTGGTCGGTGGCGCTGGATGGGAAGAACCTCTCTTCGGACAAGCTGATCGTGGAGTATGACCCGGAATCGACGGAAGAGGCCAACGTCAAGAAGGACCTCTGGAGCGACGAACGGCACCGCTACGTGCTCAACTACATCCTCACGGGGGTTTCCTGCCAGGGCGAGATCCAGGCCCAATACGCGGAATATAAGGATTAAAGACGACGGTCTTTAGGGTCCATCGGGTGTTCCGGCCCCCGCCGTCCCTCAAACGATCTTGCAGGGGATCAGGGCGTCCTCATTCACCGAATATACCGCGCAGAGGCGGTGGTAGCCGTCGGCGATCACCACCTTGCCGTTCTGGGGATCCCGCACCAGGAGGAGAGGGGAGAGGGGCTTGCCGTCCTTGATCTTCTGGCGGTCCCTGTCCACGTGAGAATTGCTGACCCCCAAAAGCGAAAGCCCCGAGGCCCGGAAGATGTCCTTGGCCTTGAACTGCACCGTGCGGGCGTCCCGGAGCTTCTTGACCAGCCCGATGGTCTCGGTTTCCGAATGAAGCAGCCCCAGGTAGGACTGGGCCGCGGGATAATCCTTCTCTTCGGGTTCGGGAAGCCACTTGATGTCCGCCGCGTCCGCCATATGCCGCCTCCTAAATCTTTTTTGAAAAAATCGGCGCAAGCCCGGGTTTCAGGCCCGTTCCGCCGCCGGCGCCGCATCGGGATCGGGGGGAGGCTTGAGGAGCGCCCGGAAGAAATCAATGAAATGCTTGTGCTGGAGGTAGGTGAACTCGAAAAAGGCGTCCCGGAGGTCGTAATTCAGCGGGTCCCCCAGCCGGGAAAGCACTTCCTTCACGCAGAAATAACGGGGACCGGGGGCCTTGGGGTCCGGGGTGTCGTTCCAGAAAGCCTGCAGGCCCTCCGCCACGGAGAGGATTTCCTGGCACCGGTCCATCAGTTCGGCGCCGTCCCTCAGGGGCACCAAGCCCTGGCGGCGCAGCGATTCCACCACGTAATCGTCGATGATGTCCTGCTGGTCCTCGCCCTGGATTTCCCTGGAGATGAAGTCCTCCTTCATGGTGCGCACCAGGTTGCAGGCGCTCAATCCCAGGACCTGCCCCAACAGTTCGCCGGGTTCGACCTTGGAGGCGTGGTTTTTCTCCTTCAAGAGGTCCAGGCTTTCCTTCAGGCCGGTATTTTGGACCAGCTTCCTGGCGATGTCCAAGCTGTCGTTTTTCCTCAGGATGAACATAAAGCCCGCTTCTCCATATCCCCCCAGTCCCGTAACTCCCTGATTTTAGCGGATTGGGTAACCGGGCGCCGGATAAATTATCGCCCCGGGGAGGGGCCTGGCCGGCCCCGCGTTCACATGGACCTTGGGGGCGAGGTCAGCAGCTGGCAGCCCTCCAGCCAGGGCCAGTGGAAGAGCCCCTGGCGCACGGTGACCTCCACCCGGCTTCCCACGTCCACGGCGTAAAAAAAGTCCTGGGGGGACAACATTTCGCAATCCTTCCCCTCCAGTTCCCAGTCCCGGAAATAAACCAGGTGGGCCATGGGGTTCATCCCCTCCAGGATGCTCCCGCCCCAGGACGAGATTTTTTTGGAAGTGACGACGACCACGTGGTTTTCGGGATCGGAAGGATCCAAGGCGCCGTTGGCCAGCTGCAGGCTGAACCGCAGGAAAAAACCCAGGAGGGCGGCGAAAAAAAGGAAGAAGCCCGCCGTCACCGCCCCCGGGATTTTTTCCCGGCGCGCGGCCCCCAGGGCCCCCCGGAAAGCCAAATAACAAATCAGGGGGGCGGACAGCGCGCAAAGCGCGTCCAGCTCCAGGGCGTCGGCGGCCCTTGCCAGGCGGTAATAGGCGCCGCAGCAGAAATACTCCGCGACCAAAAAACCCATGAAGAGGAAAAAGGAGAGCAGCAGCAGGTAAAACCGCCGTATCGTCATGGGTTTTTTTCTCCTTAGAAATGGGCGGGCGGAAAGGGCGAACCCAGGCCCAAGGAAATCCTTGGGAGGGGATGGTCGCAAGGGTTTCGTCCACAGCCTCATCCGGGCGGACCTTCCACCAGGACGGCGGAACCGAACGCCCCGCCTGAAAAAGCGTCGGGTATCACCCTCACGCGACCCTCCATCGTTCCCGGTTCCCCTGGTGGCGAGCCGCCCGATCAGGTCAATTCCCAGTAAAATCCTACCAATAAGTGGATTTTACACGAAAGGCATAAAGAGGAAAATGTTTGACCCCCCCCCCTTCCGGTCTTGTCGGCTCCCTTGGGTCCACGTTCCGCGGCCTTATTGCGAACTTGAAAGAAAGAAGAGAGGAGTCAATAATATCCCAATCTTGAAACTACCTTTATTAACGAGCGAGACATGAAAAACAACATCACCGTGACCGCCTCCGCTTATCCCCTGCACAAGGACATCACCTTGCTCTCCGTAAAGGGATTCATCGACACCAATACCGCCCCGGAGTTCGATAGGACCTTCCAGTCGGTTTTGGGCGAGAATAAGTTCAAGCTGATCGTGGACCTCAAGGACGTCAATTACATCAGCAGCGCGGGGTGGGGGCTTTTCGTCGGCGAGATCCGGAGGATCCGCAACCAAAAGGGGGACCTGGTTTTGGTCGGCATGAGCCCGGAGGTCCAGGAAGCCTATGACCTGCTGCAGTTCAGCACGATCCTGAAGGCCTTTCCCAACGTGGAACAGGCCGTGCAAAAGGGCTTTGGCAAATCCACGGCGTCCGCCAAGGATTCCGCGCCCGCCGCGGTGGAAAGCGCGCCCGCGGCCGTTTCGACGGCCAACGGCCCTTCTTTCCCGAATGCCCCCAGCGGGGAGAACCGGCCGGCGTCCGAGCCTTCCAAGTCCCATTGGATCACGAAGCTCTTCCAGCCCTGGAAATGGTTTTAACCGCCACAGGGGGTGGTTGCCACTGCGGGGGGTCTTAAGGATCCCGCCCCAACCCAGCGCCCCGTCCTCCATCACCCTTGAGCGTCCGGACTGGCCCCGCCCAAGACCGGGTGGCCTTAAGGCCGCCGAAGGGAAAGCGCCGAGGGCATCCCCAAAGCTTGAAAAAACATTAAATGACCGGGGTTTATCCTCCGGCATCCTTTATGGCTTTTCGATGGGGGATTTGTGTTAAAGTTTCTTAAGTATGACGAGGGATTTCCATGGGTTTTATCGGTCAACTGTTAAATAAGGATTCGGATTACACCTCCGAATACAAGCGGTTCAAGAAGGGCATGGAGCACAACCCCGGTGACCTGGGGCTGAAGGCTCAATTCATCAAGTTTTGCCTGCTGAACCGATTTACCAAGCATGACACGTCGGAGGACCATGTCGCGGAGGCCTTAAAGCTGTTTGAGGCCATGGCCGGGGCGGACATCTTCGACCTCCAATGCCATTACCTGGTAGGCAAGTACTACCAGGAGGAGAAAGACCACCGCAAAGCCTACCGGGTTTACCTCAACGCCATCAAGCGCTTCAACCAACTGGCGGTGAAAGACCCCGCCGTTAAATCGGACAATTCCGAACTGGCCTATTCGGTGGCCTTGAACCTCATGGCGCTGCAGTCCAACCCCATTGACCCGGAAGTGGAGTTGTGCTTCAAGATCCTGCGGAAGTCCTTCCCCCTGCACCTGAAGCGCATCGAATTCGAAAACGAAATGGCCAAGCCGGCGCCCGACAAGGCGCGGGTCAAGCAACTGGCCGAGGAAATCCGCAAATTGCGCGCCGAGGAGGAGAAGACCGCCGAATCCCCGGCCAGGGCGGAAAAAACGGACCCATCCCCCGGGAAGGGCGGCCCCGCGCCTTCCGCCTCCGCCGAACCCGCTCCCGCGCCCTTGACCGCGGCCTTCAAGCCCAAAGAGCCCAAGGGCATCTTTTCCAAGCTTTTCAGCGAGCTTTCCCCCACTTCCCTGGGACTGTCCGCCAACTCCCAGGGCCCCTCCCCCCAAGCGGCCGGGGGGGAGGGAAAGGATTCCTTCAAATTACCCCTTCCTTCCCAGGATTCTTCCGGTCCGGGGTTCGCTTTCCTGGTCTTCCATGAAGACCAATGGGAGGGGCCTTACACGACCGCCCAGCTTCGGTCCCTGGGGTTCCTGCGGCACGGCACCTGGGTATGCCGGGACGGAAGCCAGCAGGTGCTGCAGGCTTACGAGGTGCCCGACCTCCAACCGCTTTTCCAGTTCCAGCGCTAAATCACCATCCGCCTGAAATCGGCCCTGGGTCCTAAGAATTTCCAACAAAACCCAAAAAGCAAAGGCTGTGCGAACCAAAGGGAACAGAGGCCACCGGAAGGGCGGCATCCGTCCCCCGGGATAAAAAAGAGGTTTTGTCGGGGGCTCCGAGCGTCTTAAGGAAGGGCTGTCAGCCGGCCCGGCGGAAATTTTGGTAATCCGACTCCACCTGGTCCGCGTAGGCCAGCGCCGCCTCCGCCACCTGCCGGCGGAAGGCCTTCTTATCCGCCTTGATGGACTCGAAGGCGTTTTTCGCGAAGGAATCCCTGGCGCGGCAATGGGCCCGGGCCAGGATGGCCCCGAATTGGGAAGCCGCACCCTCATCGAGCAGGGCGCCGGGCAGGGAATCCCCAAAAGGGGATCTCTCGGCCACGAGGAATTCCCCGTCCTTCCATTCCAGGCGGCCCAGCCAGGGGTCGGTTTGGCGGGACAGGGCCCGGCAGCCCAGTTCGGCGCGCAGCGACTGGCTGTCCCCGCAAAGCTCGCGCATCTTCCGGCGGTTTTTTTTCGGCAGGACCTCCCAGCCGACGGGTTGGGTTTGCTCCCCCACCTCCAAAATCCGGTAGGGATTTTCCCCCTCCTCCCTCACCCGCACCAAGGCCCAAAAACAGTCCCGCCCGTCGGGGCGGGCGCGGTGGGCCAGGTCCGCCACCTCGAAGAGGCGGGGCTTGGGGCCGGGCCAGGGTTTCAAATCCCCGGCGTACCCTAAAAGAGCCTTTTCCAGTTTTCGGCTCGCTTCCTTGGGCAGGGCCTCCAATTCCGTGCCGGGCGCGGTCTTAAACCGGGGGCCCGCCTTGCCCGCCTTGGCCCAGCGTTCCACCAGTTGGGGATAGCCGTGGGTCTTGCGAAGGTTGGAAAGGAACTGGCGCAGGGAACCCGAAGCCTGTTCCTCGTCCCAGGGAAAATACCGGACGCTCTCGTACCAGCGGCAGCTTTTGATTTCCCGCCAGTAGGACCGGGCGCATTCCAGCGCCATGCGGTAAACGGCCTTGGGCCCCCGCCGGTTTTCCCGGACCGCCAGGGCCAGGCTCGCGCAAAGACGGAGGAGGTCCAGCTGGTAGTCCGCCACCACGCACTCGTCGAAGGCCCCCAGGTCGAAGACCAGGCGGCCTGAGGCGTCGGCCAAGCCGGTGAAACGGCTGTAAAGGGCGTCGCCGGCGATCCAAAGCCGGGTTTTCTTGCCGCCCCCGAAGTTTTCCAGGAGGGGCGAGGGGATGAAATCGGCCCAAAACAAGTGGCCGGCCCCCTCGAAAAAGGCGGAAGGGGACTGGGCCATGCGGATCCACTTGAGTTTCCGGGCCTGGGGGTTGAGCTTACGGTCAAACTGCCCGATGCGGTCCCTCACCCAAGAGGGGCGGGAACGGGGGGAGGGAGGGCTTCCATCGGCGTTCAAGGCGAAGGGTTCCACAAGCCCATTCTACAATGCCGGGCCGGGAAGGGCCCCGGCCCAATGCTAAAGAATTGTAAAATTCATCCGAAGGAAGCCGCCGCGGTTTTTTGCCCCTTAAATCTGCGTGGGATGAAGGCGGTTCATGTCGCCCATGACGCAGAAGGGCGTGACCTTCTCGGCTTTGCCCTTGAGCTGGACCGGCATGCGGGACTCGATGTGGAAGCGATCGCTGACCATCATCGCCAGCTCCTCGTTGACCAGGATTTCCCATTCGGGCGCGATGCCGCAAAGGCGCGAGGCCAGGTTGACCGAATCCCCAATGAGGGTGAATTCCATACGGTTCCGGGAGCCGAGGTTCCCCATCAGCACCTCGCCCGCCACCAGGCCGATCCCCAGGCCCACCTTGATGGACTTGGAGGTCAGTTCGTTGATGGATTTCACGGCCTTCCCGAAATTTTCCTGCATCTCCAGGGCGGCCTGGACGGCCTTTTGGGCGTCGGTTTTCTCCTTGTCGGGGCTGCGTTTGAAGTAGGCCAAAATGGCGTCCCCGATGAATTTGTTGATCTCGCCGCCTTGGCCCTCGATGGGCGCCCCCAAGGTCGTATAAAACTGGTTCAAGACCCGCATGGTTTCCTGGGGGGTCAACTGCTCGGACATGCGCGTGAAGCCCCGGATGTCGGAAAAAAGGATGAACACCCTTTGCAGCTGCCCGCCCAGGGAGGCGCTGCTGGCGCTGGCCTGGCGCGAGGCCTCCGACCCCAGGTATTTTTCCAGCACGTGGCGCTGGGACACGAGGGCCTTTTCGTTCTTCTGAACGGCCTCCAAGGCCGTCTTGAAGGCCGAGTCGATCCGGGGCTGGACGTTGAAGGGGGAGGCGCTATCCCAGAAAACGAAGTCCTTGGGCAGGAGGTTCAGTTTGGCCAGGGTCAGCTGGAGGCGGCAAAGCCAGACCACGGAAGCCTGCCAGCGGACGAAGAACCCCCAAAAACCCAGGAGAAGGAAGACGCCCGCCCCGGCGCAAAGGGCGGGGACCCAGCCGGGGGAGTAAACCCAAACCAGCCGTCCCGCTCCCGCGGACAGCAGGAGGTGGATCAGGATGGAGGTAAAAAAGGGCGCCGGGGATTCGGTCCGCCTTATGATGGCGGGAAGGGTCGCCATGAAGAAACCTTTCCAAGGAAAAGATGGGCTTCACCGGCTCTGCGAGTTGTAAACCTCTTTCACGGTCAAAAGCATCTTGCGGTAAACCTCCTTGAGGGTGTCGGCCACCAGTTGGGCCTTCTGGAAGCGGGGGTTGCCCTCCAAGGCCTTGTTCATTTCCCTCAAGGAACGGCTGACTAGGAAATTGGACTTGATCATGTTGGCCATCCCGTAATGAAGCCGCAGGTCCACGTAGGAAGGGTTGGCCTCGACCAGAACCTCCAATTGGCGGAGATAGTCCTCGGTCTCCTCAATATTAACGCCTTTGTCCCCGTAAAGGAGCTTCAGAATGTAAAAATAGATCAGTTCGGAGCCCGTCTTGGGGCTGAATTTGGGCCTTGCCTCCAGGAGGTTCTTCAGCGCCATTTGGTATTTTTTCTGTTTTAAATTATCGGTGGCGGCCAGGAGGGCCCCGCTCAGGACTTTGGAACTGCACTGGGCCGCCAGCTGGGCCTCCCGCAGGGACTCCGCGGCCCATTGCTCGACGGCCGCCTCCACCAGGTTGTGGTTCTCCCCCGCGATGAGCCCTACGGCGCAGGTGGCCAGGCGCAGGTGGGCGTCGGCGTAGTTGGGGTTGATCTTCAGGGCCTGCTCATAATAGGACCGGGCCCTGTCGAACTGGCGCTGGAACAAGAAAGTGTTCCCCACGCAGTAATAAATATCCGCGAAGGCGGTCCCGGACTCAAGGATGTAACCCAGGACATGGCGGGCGTTCTCGAAATCCCCCTTCAAGGTCATGGCCACACCGTAATGCTTGACGGCGGGGATGTTGGAGGGATCCAGGTCCACGGCCTTTTGGAAATGAAGGATGGCGTCGTCGTAAAAGCCCCGGGTGAGGAAAAGGACGCCCATGATCAGGCAAACGGGCGAAGAGGGGCTCTGGAGGATTTTCCGGGAAGCCGAAAAAATAAACTCGGTTTCCGAAATCAGGTTCTGGTGGGATTGGCTGAGCAGCTTTTCCAGCCCGCCCTGGGCGGCCGAGGCCATTTCCTTAGACACGGCCTTTTTTTGCTCGAAAACCAGCACCCCGTTGGTTAAAACGGAGGACGTCAGCTGTTTTTGGGAGTCGTTGAAGGAGCTCTCAAAGGCCAATTTTTTTTGATCCAACTCCACCACGGTACGTAACGTCTGCGCGGCCATAGGCCACTTCCTCACCCATAAAAGTTTCCGACATAAACCACCGGATTTGACGCCGGAAGAAACGTTTTAAAGCCGTTCCGGAAGCTGTTATTATCCAATGGCCGGAACTTCCGGGAGAAGGGAATTTTGCTTGAAAGGGAGGGGTGGCTTCAAGGGCTGCCTGAAAAGGGATCGGGGACGGGAAAACAAGGTAATCGAATCAAACCCCATGTAAAACCGCTTTCAAGGAAGGGAAAAACGTGAAAAAACTCATCCGTGGCATCATTGAATTCCACGAAACCAAGCGGAAGGGGTACGAGGAAACCTTCAGCCGCCTGGCCTTGGGCCAGAAGCCGGACGCGCTTTTCGTCGCCTGCTCGGACTCCCGCGTGGCGGTGAACGTTTTCGCCTCCACGGACCCGGGCGATCTTTTCGTGGTCCGCAACGTGGGCAACCTGGTGCCGCCTTACGGGAACCCCGGCGGCACGGGCACGGCCGCGGCCGTGGACTTCGCCGTGGACAAGCTGAAGGTGGCCGACATCATCGTTTGCGGCCACAGCGACTGCGGCGCCATGCACGCCCATGTGAAGGGCCAGGAGGCCCTGCCGGAAGGGTCCTTGAAGAGCTGGCTGGAAATGGGGGCCGGGCCCGAGGCCAGGGGCCTGGACGCCAACGAGGCCTCCCGCCGCAACGTCATCGCCCAATTGGGCCACTTGAGGGCCTACCCGGCCGTGGCGCGGGCCCTGGGGGAACGGGGCCTGGGCCTGCACGGCCTATGGTTCGACATCCGGCATTTGGAAGTCCTTTATTACGAAGAAACCCCCCGGAAGTGGACGGTGTTGGACGGGGTGGAGGGGGAGCGTATCTTGAAGGTTATTGAGAAGAAGCCTTAGTGGAAAATTTGGTAATTAAAACCATTTTTATAAAGAGACAAAGCTTCCCGGGGCCTTCCCTGCAGAAGATATGCGCGCGCTAAATGCAGGTTGTAGCCGACGTTACCGGGTTCCAGAGTGACAGCTTTCTTCAATTCCTCAATGCCATCTTCGAATCGGGTTAAATCGGTGTAAAGAAGACCCAGTTGGTCATGGGCTTCTGCAAAATGGGGATCGATCTTTACGGCTTCCAGCGTTTCCGCTAAGGCGGCCGATTTCATGCCGTATTGAAGATAATCTAAACCGAGATGGCAATGCAGCCAGGCATCATCTCCTTCCAATTGGACGGCCGTTTGGATTTCCCTTGAGGCGGAGTCTTTGGACCGCATTTTTTCGGATACAATTCCCAAGTGGCACCAAGGCCATGCTTTTCGCGGATCCAGCCGGATGGAGTCGTTGAACTCCTCCCCGGCCTGCTTCCAGTCCCCTAATTCCAAAAACATCTTGCCCTTTCCGTTATGGGAATAGGTGAACCCCGGATCCAGTTTGATGGCGTGATCGAGAATGACCGAGGCGTCAACCCATTTTTTTTGTTCAAGGTAAGCATCACCCAACAAGGTATAGGTAATAGTGGAATTCCTCTGCAAGGATTTCAGCGTATGTTCCCACAGCGTCATGGAATCCCGCCAAACTTCTTCCTGGCGTAAAGAACCGTAACCTAGCGCGGCGCCCAGGATGATAATTAAAGGAACCAGCAGCCTTTTCGGGCGGATCTTTTCCACCAGGAATGTTGAGAAAATCAAAAAGAAGCCGATGCCGGGAAGATAAAAATACCGATCCGCGGCGGCTTGGCTGCCAACTTGGAGAATTCCCAAGGCCGGCGCTAACGTGATTAAGTAGTAAAACCATGCCGCCGCAAGAGCGGGCCATTTCCGGCGGAAAAGCAGTAGGTAAACGGTCGCTGCGGTCACGATGAGCGCGGAAAGGGAATAACCCATGGAAAAGGCGTCCTTGAGATGGAGCGGGTAGAGCGGAGTTAAGCCGGTTGGAGCCGCCATTTTGCATAAATAGAAAATGATCGAATGAAAGGCATTCATCAGGCGAAAATCCAAAGGGACGATCGCCAGATCCGCCAGGGAGCCGGCCCTAGCCCGAGCGACGACGGTCATTCCGAATAAAACCAGGGCTCCCGCCACGAATGGAAGCTTTTCCAGCATTATTTTTCGTTTTTGCCCTCTCAACCGTCCGCAAGGCCACGCATCCAAAAGCAAAAGCACGGCCGGAAAACTAAGCGCCATGGCTTTGGACATCAGCGCCGCGAAAAAAAACAACAAGGAAGCCCAGTATTTCCATTTCATCGGTTTCGGTTGAGAGGCGTAATCCAGGTAAAAGATCAGGGCCGCCAAAAAGAAAAAGGAACATAGCAGGTCGATCCGATCCGTAACCCACGCCACTGGCTCCACGTGGAGGGGATGAATTCCGAATAAAACAGCTGTCAAGGAAGCGCAGGCGAAAAGGTTCCATTTGAACGTGTCGGATTCCCCATGATCGGCGCGTAAAAGGCTTAAAACCTTAAGACTCAATAGGAACACCAGCAGAGTATTGACGCCGTGCAGGACAAGGCTGTCCAAATGGTAAATCCAAGGATCCAAGCCCCCTAATTGGTAGTCCAACGCAAACGAAAGCCATGTCATCGGGGACCAATTTCCCTCATGCAATGTCGTGAACATCCAATACAGGTAATCCCGATTGAAATTGCGAATATGAGGATTTTCCCCGACGAAAACCGGATCATCCCAATTGATAAAACCGTTTTTCAGGAGTGGGAGGTAAACCAGGAAAGTCAACAGGAGGGGAAGCGACATGGACAGGAGTAAAGCATTTCGCCGCCGCTGGGGGAGATTTTCCCCTTGCCGGAGCGCAGTTTTAGTGAACGTTTGATTTTCTGGCGGGTTCATGGTTGCGGATGTCCATTCGCCCGGGCTGGCCTTTATAACAGGGCCGCGAACCGGGTGAAGACCTGGCCGGCGAGGGCGCGCAGGGCCCGGGCGTTTTCAGCCAGGCGGCCCTCAATGGGCCCTGGCGGGATGGGGCCGCCCTGGGGAGCCAGTTCCTTGGAATAAACCGCCATCCAGGTTTTCACCATCTCCTCCGTCACTTCCAGATGACACTGAAAGCCATAGGCGTTGGTCCCGACCTTGAAGATTTGGTGGGGATAGGCCGCGCTTCCCGCCAGGAGGGACGCCTGGGCCGGGAGCGTGAAAGTGTCGCCGTGCCAGTGGAAGGCGTTGAACTCGCGGGGCAAGCCCAGCAAAAGGTTATCCAAACGGCCTTCCTCCGTGAGGGTGATGGGGTACCAGCCCACTTCCGGCGAGGGCCCCTTGTAAACCCGGCCGCCGGCGGCATGGGCCAGCATTTGGGACCCCAGGCAGACGCCCAATACCGGCAGGGACGCGTCCAGGCACTTGCGGACGGCGTTCAGCTCTTCCGTCATCCAGGGGAACTGTTTCTCCTCGTAAACCCCCTGGGGACCGCCCAAAACCACCAGGCCGTCTCCGAGATGGGCCGGAATGGGCTCGCCTTGGAATGGCTTCACGATCCCCAGCCGGACTTCCTTGGACTTCAGGATGTCCAACAGCGAACCCGGGCCTTCACAATCGATGTGTTGGAAGCAAGTAACATGAAGCATTTTTACACCCGGTCTGAGTTAGGGAATGTTTTTGGACCCTGGTCCAAAAACGACCCGTTCACCCCTGGGATTTTACGGCAAAGCCCCAAGCCCACGTATTTTATTGTTTTCCACGGGAAATTCCACGGGTTTGGATTTAGAAAGTCCCGGGGCAGCCGTTATGATGGGGGGCGTCTTGGACGGACGCGAGGCTCCCCGAGCCCGCCCCCAGAACCAGTGAAGGAGGAGGCCGATGATCTTCAAAATCCCGGATATCCTGAGGCCGCAGCAGGTGGCCCAAATCCGCGAGAAGCTGGAAAAAGGCGAATGGGTGGACGGCCGGGTTTCGGCCGGGCCCCAGGCGGCCATGGTGAAGAACAACATGGAACTCAAAAAGGGCCAGCCCGCCGAACTGGAGGCCGGGGCCATGGTCTGGTCCGCGCTGGACCAGAACAAGGCCTTCAATTTCACGGCCCTGGCTTTCAAGGTGTCGCCGCCCCTCTTCAACCGCTATCAAGGCGGCGGGACCTACGGGCCCCATGTGGACAACGCCATCCGCAACGCGCCCGACCCTTCGGGGCGGATGCTGCGGATGCGAAGCGACCTTTCCGCGACCCTGTTCCTCAGCGACCCCGCCGATTACGACGGCGGGGAACTGGTGGTGGAGGACACCTACGGCGACCATTCGGTCAAGCTCCCCGCGGGCCACCTGGTGCTTTACCCGGCCGGCAGCCTCCACGAGGTGAAGCCGGTGACCCGCGGCGCGCGGCTGGCGGCCATTTTCTGGATCCAAAGCATGGTGCGCGACGAGGGAAAGAGGACCCTCTTGGTGGAGCTGGAACTGGCTTTCGAGGCGCTTCACCGGGACCACCCCCAGCATCCCTCCCTGCCCCATTTGACGGGCATCTACAACAACCTTTTGCGCCGCTGGGCGGAAACTTAAAGTCTGTAACCGAAATCGAAAACCACGGTGATCTTGGCGGCTGAAGGGATGGATTTTTATTAAAGCCCCGTAAGCCGGAGCTTGCGCGGGGCCCCTTTCGACCTTAAGATGGTTCCGCTTTCAACCTTAGGCGATGGAGTTCGCCAAAACCGCCCCGGGTTTCGGGGCCGATGACTCCTATTCCCAAACGGGGATAGGAGTTTTTTATTTTGGGTCCCTTAACCGTGAAATTTCATGAAAAGCGGGAAACCCTTCGATTAGACTCAGGGCCATGAGGCTCTCGAATGGTTTCCCGATCCAAGGGACCGGAGCTATTATCCCGGTTTTTGCTCATCAACCTTTCGAGGATATTTTCCTCGCTGGTTCCGGCTTGTCCGGGTTAGGGAGGGACCGATGGAAAAGTACTTCTTGATCGCGGCCGGGGCCGTCCCGGGCGCCTTTTGCCGCTACTGGCTGACCCTTTTGGCGGCGGGCTGGTGGGGGACGGATTTCGCCTACGGCACCCTGGTGATCAACCTGATCGGGTCCTTCGTACTGGGCTTGTTCCTGCCCCTGCTGGGCAAGGGGCTTTTCCCGCCCAACGCCCGTTACCTGGTGGCAGTGGGCTGGTGCGCCACCTTCACCACCTATTCCACCTTCAGTTGGGACACCTTTAATTACTTCCAGCAGGGGAATTTGAAGCTGGCCCTGGCGAATGTGGGTTTGACTTTGTTAGGATGCTTGTGCGCCACCTGGGCCGGATTCACGATCGGCAGGATCCTATGAGGGAAAACGGGGTTATGGACATCACCGGCAAATGCAAACTCCTGCGCATCTTCATCGACGAGGACTTGAAGTGGCACAACAAGCTCCTCTACCGGGCCATCGTGGACAAGCTCTTGGAACTCAAAATCGCCGGGGCCACGGTCTTCAAGGGAATCGAGGGCTACGGGTCCTCGGCTCACCTCCATACGGCGCGCATCCTGGAGATCACGGAAAACCTTCCCGTGCTCGTCGAAGCGGTGGACATTCCCAAGCAAATCCACAAGGCCTTAAACGCGGTCGAGCCCATGCTTCCCCGGCACTGCCTGGTGACGGTGCAGGACATCCAGGTCCTGCATTACCACCATCCCCCCGGAAAACATTCCAAAACCAAGAAGCCTTAAACCGCCGGCCTTCGATTTTTTTAGGAGGAGCGTTTTGATCAAAAATGCCGCTTTCCTCGCTGTGGCGTTGGTTTTAGCCGCGACCCAGGCCCAAGCCAAGCTGAAACTGCCCGCCTTGATCGGCGATCACATGGTCCTGCAGAAGGGAAAGGCCAACCTCTGGGGATGGGCGCAACCGGGAGAGGCCGTGACCGTGGCCCTGGGGCACAACGCCGCGGCCGCCACGGCCGACGCCGGGGGCGAGTGGAAAGCGTCCCTGAGCCTGCCCCGGTCCGGCGGGCCCTACGAGCTGACGGTTTCCACGGCCTCCGAGTCGGTGACCCTTGAGGACGTGATGGTGGGCGAGGTGTGGGTAGGCTCGGGCCAATCCAACATGGAATTCGCCCTCAAGGCCTCCCTCGGCGCGGCGGCCGAGCTACCCTCCGCCAAAAAATTATCCAAGATCCGTTTTTTCACCGTGCAGCACGCCGCCGCCTTCGCCCCCCAGGGCGATGTCCAGGGCTCCTGGAAGGTCTGCTCACCCGACACCGCCGGGGATTTCTCGGCCGTGGCCTATTATTTCGGCAAGGGCCTGGCCAAGGCCCTGCGGACGCCGGTGGGGTTGATCCTATCCTCCTGGTCCGGATCGGCCGCGGAGGCCTGGACGCCCCGGCCGGTTTTGGACAAGGACCCGGCCTTCACCCAGCTGCTGGAGCAGTGGGACCATAACCAAGCCCAGCTCAAGACCTGGAGAACGGGGGACGATTTCGAACTGTGGATTTCGGACATCCGGTTCCTGCCCCAGGACCCCCTGGCCCAACCCCTCACCGTTTCCCTGGGCCCCGGCGCCCCGGCCGGGACCTTGGGGGGGACCTGGTCCACCACGGCCAAGCCGGACTGCCAGGCCGCCGTGACGCTTGAGAACGTGGCTTATTCGGGGAATCCCGCCCTCCGGTTTTGGGGAGTGATGAAGGGCGGGGGGTGGGGCACCCTTTCCACCAACCTTTCCGCCCAGCCGGTGGACTTGAGCCGGTACGCGGCCGTGGAGTTTTACGCCAAGGGCTCGGGCCAGTACCGGATGAACCTGGGGCAGCCTTCCATCGCGGACTACGACTATTACGCCACGGCGGACGCCTTCCAGGCCCCGGAGGAATGGACGCTGATGCATTACCCCCTCGCCGACCTGAAGCAGGGGGGATGGGGCGCGCCCAAACCCTTCACGCCGGAAGCCGTCAATACCCTCAATTTCCCGGTGATCGCGCCTTACTGGCCCGACATCGCGGCGGCCTGTTTTGACGGCATGACCGCGCCCTTGACGCTTTTTTCCATCCGGGGCGTGCTGTGGTACCAGGGGGAGTCCAACACGGGCCGGGCGGGGCAGTACCACCAGCTGCTCTCGGACATGATCGGCGGCTGGCGGAAGGCCTGGGGCGAGGGGAATTTCCCCTTCCTGATCATCCAACTCCCGAATTTCATGCACGTCAGCCTCCAACCCGGGGAAAGCCAATGGGCGGATTTAAGGGAAGCCCAACTTCAAACCTCCCAAACCGTGCCCCAGGCGGGCCTCATCACCACCATCGACCTGGGCGAGGCGGACAACCTCCATCCCAAGGACAAGGCCGACGTAGGCCGCCGCGCGGCCCTGGCGGCCTTGGGGATGGTCTACCACCGGAGCTTGGTGTATTCCGGGCCTTCCCTGGTTTCGGCGGGGGCGAGGGACGGCCAGGCGGTTCTGACCTTCCAGGACACGGGCAGGGGCCTCACCGCCGAGGGCGGGGAGCCGCTGAAGGGCTTTGCCCTGGCCGGGGACGACCGCAAGTTTTACTGGGCGCAGGCCCAAATCCAGGGAAAGACGGTGTTGGTTTCCTGCGCCGAAGTGCCGAACCCCCGTTTCGTGCGCTATGCCTGGTCCGACAACCCGGTGTGCAACCTGTTCAACGTGGACGGCCTTCCGGCTTCCCCCTTCCAGGCCGACCTTCAACCCGTGACGCCCAAGGGCCCATGAGGCATTTAACGCCAGCCAAGGCCGTCCCCGCGGCGTTTTTCGCCTCGCTGGCTTTTTGGGCTTTGGAGTTCCATGGCCGCCTCCCGGCCATCACCGACCTCCTCCTTTACACCTATCCCAGCCAGGCGGTGAACCTGGGGGAATGGGCCAAGGGTTTCGTCCCCCTTTGGGACGGCTTCACCGGTTGCGGCGCGCCCCAGCTGGCCAACGGGCTCTCGGCGGTTTTTTACCCCCCTTTTTGGCTTTGGAAGGCGACGGGCCTTTCCCACTGGCTGGTTTGGATGGCCCTCCTGCACGCGGGTTTCGCCTTCCTGGGTTTTTACCTTTGGGCCCGCTCGCAAAGGGTGCATTCCCTTTGGGCGTCCCTGGGGGCCCTTTCCTTCGCGGGTTCCCTGCACATGGTGCGGTGCTGGGGCTACCCCATCTTCGCGGCGGCCCAATCCTGGACGCCCTGGGTTTTTGGGGCCGCGGCCCAATGGCTCCGGTCGGGACGCTTGCGGTGGTGGCTGGCTTTGGCGCTGTCGGCGGCTTTCCAAATCCTGGCGGGTTATCCCTTCTTCTCTTTTTACGCGCTGATTTATCTTTTCATATGGACCCTCTTCCAATCCCCCGGCCCCAACCCCAAGCGTAAAAGGGCCCTTTTCCTCGCGGTCCCCGCGGCCTTGGGACTGTCGGCCGCGCATTGGCTTCCCTTCCTCGACGCCCTCACTTATTCGACGAGGGGGGGCTGGGGCGGGCCGGAAAAGTTCCCTTATTTCATCAAGGGCGGGGAGTTCCTGACCCTCTTGGGCCCAAGCCTCCTGGGGGACCCGGGGACTTCCGCTTACCAAGGCCAAGAGGCCAACGCGGCTTTCCTCCTTTATTTCGGGATCCTCCCCTTGGCCGCCTGGGCCCTGGGCGGGCTGTTCCAGAAATTCCAGGGCCGGGCTTTTTGGGGCCTCTCGGCCCTGGCTTGGCTTTGCTGGATGGCGGGGTTCCCCTTCCGGGGATTGGCGCCCGAAAGGTGGCTGGAAATCCTGGACCCTTCCAAGGCCGTGGGGGTCTTCCTTTTCGCCGCCTGCACCTGCGCGGGACTGGCCTTGACCCGTTTTTTCCGGGACAAGGGGGAAAATCCCAAAACCACCGCGGTCCTTTGGCTTATCGCCTGTTTATGGGTTGGGGACCTGCTTTCGGTGCCGTTCCGGATCCTTCATCCAGTGCCCGACCCCTACCGGAAACCTTTGCTCCAGGATTGGGCGAACCGCGTGGGACAAACCGCCCAGGGGGCCGGTTCGCCTATGGAACCGGCACACCCAAACCGTGGGCCTCAGCTGGAGGCTTCGGCCCAGAGGGCCGGTTCGCCTATGGAACCGGCACGCCCAAACCGTGGGCCTCAGCTGGAGGCTTCGGCCCAGGGGGCCCGAGTTTTGGGGTTTAAGATCCATAAATCCACGATGGATACGGGAGAAGGCGACGTTTTCGAAAAAGCCGCGGACGATTGGGTGGGGAACCTGCTGGCCAATTCTTTCTCGGTTTGGGGCCTTCGCGGCAGCCAGGCCTATGCCTCCACTTGGACCACCTCCATGGACAAATTCTGGAAGGCCTTCAACAAGGTGGATACCTACGATGGGATATTGCCGGACGTGGCGGGGGTCAGGGTCCTTTTCCTGCCGGTGACCCTTTCCGCCCCCCATTACCGGGACTTGGTAGTGGATGAAGGTGGCGGGCACCTTTTGGAAAACCTTGCTTGCCGGGGCGATGCATGGCCGATTTTCGGCTCCAAGGTTTTGCCGGACCAGGAGGCCATCCTTTCGGAATTGGCTAACAGAAAACCCTGGGCGCAAACACAAGAAGAGGTTTTCCTGGAGCAAGCAGGGCCGGAATTGCCGCCCGCCCGGCGGAACCTGGAAATCCCGCAGGCCGGCAACGCGCAGGGGTTTGAGAGGCCCTGTGAAAGCAGGGCGTCCTTTGGCGGGGATTTTTCCAAGGCGGGCTGGCTGTTTTGGAACGAGGCCTTCACGCCCGGTTGGCGGGCCTGGGTGGACGGCCGTCCTGCCCCCATTGAAAGGGGCTACGGCTTTTTCATGGCGGTCCCCGTGGGCTCGCAGGGCTTCCACCGGGTGGACTTCCGTTATGAACCCACGGCCTTCCGGTTGGGGCTTTTCTTGAGCCTGGTTTTTTTGGCCTTGGGCCCGGCCGGCCTGATTTTGACCCGGAAAGAAAACCCGTCCGAAGAAGCCCCAGCCACTGGTC
>JASHQZ010000224.1 GCA_030038835.1 candidate division FCPU426 bacterium | reverse complement strand
AAGGTCCAGGGCTTCACCGTTTCCCAGTTCCATTTCTTCAGGCTGGGGTAATTGATGGTGGAAACCATCACCAGGGCGATGATGACGGTCATCAGGGGGATGAGGGTCAGTTCCACGAACCCCACGTGTTCCTCGTACCAGTTCATGACCGGGTTCACCACGATCTTCTTCTCGTACCAGCCCTGGTAATGGGCGAAGAGCACGTAGCTGGCCAATAGCCCCGCCGCGGCCGGGCTGGGCAGGCCCGTGAAATGGCTTTTTTCCTCGACCTGGGCCTGGACGTTGAACCGCGCCAGGCGGATGGCCGTGCACACCACGTAAAGCAGCGTGATGGAAAGCCCGGCCCCCAGGATGGGGATGTACCGCAGCACCGACAGGTAAATGAGCAGCCCCGGCGCCACGCCGAAGCTGATGAGGTCGGAGAGGCTGTCGAATTCCATGCCGAACTTGGTGGAGGTGCCCGTGGCGCGGGCCACGAAGCCGTCGGTGAAGTCCATGAAGGCCGCGATGATGATGAGCTTGGCCGGCCACACGAAGGGGATCACGTTCTCGCCCGCCAGGGACAGGGAGAGCGAGTCGTTCATGGCGAAGACGATGGCCAAGAGGCCCAGCACCATGTTGGAGGCCGTGAGCAGGTTGGGTAAAAGGAAGATGGATTTGCGCAGGCGCGAGTTGAAGGGCCTTTCCGCGCCCGCCGCCTGGGTTCTTGGTTTAATCGCAGCCATCGGTTTCTCCACATTTAATAAGTTTGAGGTTTCGGTATGTTTTTATTTGGCAAAGCCAAATAAAAACCTCACCAACTCAAAACTTAAAACTCATAACTCAAAACCGTCTTCAAAGTTCTCCTAATATTGTTACGCCAGCCTTTACCTGGTCGCCCAGTTTCACCGCGGGCCTGAAGCCCTTGGGCAGGAACACATCCACCCGCGATCCCAGCAGGATCCGGCCGATCCTTTTCCCCCGGATAATGGAATCCCCCTTATCCGGCGTGGTCCTCACGCGGCGGCACAGGAAACCCGCGATCTGCTTGACGACCATCCTCCCGGCGTTCTTCCCCTTTTTGCCGGGCGTCCTTAAATCCACCACCAAATGGGCCTGTTCGTTCACCAGGTCGGCCTTGTCCTCGTAGGCGGCCATGAATTCGCCGGGGTGGTAGGCCTTCCTCACGACCTTGCCGTCGAAAGGCGCCCTTTGCACGTGGTTGTTGAGCGGGTTCATGAAGATGGCGATGTGGACCGAGGGCTTCTTTAAATAGAATTTTTCCACCGCCTTCTTCAGCACCACCACCTTGCCGTCCGCCGGGGCCAGGATTTCCTTGGGCTTCAGCTCCCTTTCCGGATGCCTCTCGAAATCCCGGAAAAAATTCAGGATCAGGGCCGACACCGCCAAGACCACCGCGCCCGGGACGACCAGCAACCAGTTCCCCCAGTGGAGGCCGCCCCAAAGCAGGGCCCCTCCCGCCGCCAGCGCGGGAAGGAACATCCCCCAGGTTTCCGGCATGAACGGTAAGTTCATAAAACCTCTTGAACCACCAAGGCACCAAGGGCGCCAAGAACTGCAAAGGTAAAATTGATCAAAAACAACTCAAAACAAATATATTCTTTTTCTTTTCTTGGTGCCCTTGGTGCCTTGGTGGTGAAATTTGCCTTTCTTACTTCTTCATCCAGCTGAACATGCTCCTCACCTGCCTGCCCACGCGCTCGATCAAGTGCTCCGAGTCCATCCTCAGCACCGAGTTGTAAAGGGGGCGGTTGGCCTGGTTTTCCAGGACGAATTCCCTGGCGAACATGCCGGTCTGGATCTCGCTCAGGATGCGGGTCATTTCCCCGCGGGTCTGGCTGTTGATGATGCGCCGCCCCCGGGTGATGTCCCCGTACTTGGCGGTGGTGGAAATGGCGTCCCGCATGCCCGTGATGCCCTTCTCGTAGATCAGGTCCACGATCAGCTTCACCTCGTGCAGGCACTCGAAATAAGCCACCTCGGGCTGGTAGCCGGCGCCCACCAGCGTCTCGAAGCCGGCGCGGATGAGCTCCGACAGCCCGCCGCAAAGCACCACCTGCTCGCCGAACAGGTCCGTCTCGGTCTCTTCCCTGAAGGTGGTTTCCAAAACCCCGGCGCGGGTGGCGCCGATGGCCTTGCCGTAGGCCAGCGCCAGCTTCAAGGCGTTGCCCGTGGCGTTCTGGTGGATGGCCACCAGCGCCGGGACGCCCTTGCCTTCCACGTAGGTGGTGCGCACCAGGTGGCCCGGCCCCTTGGGCGCGATCATGAACACGTCCACGTCCGCGGGCGGCACGATCTGGCCGAAGTGGATGTTGAAGCCGTGGGAGAACATGAGCGCCTTGCCCGCCTTCAGGGAGGGCAGCACGTCGTTTCGGTAGAGAGCGCCCTGTAGGTCGTCCTGGATGAGGATCTGGATGATGTCGGCCTTGGCCGCCGCTTCCTTGGAGTCATGGGCCTCGAAACCGTCCGCCTTGGCCTGGTCCTGGGTCTTCTTGGAGCGGGTGCCGATGAGCACCTTGACGCCCGAGTCCTTGAGGTTCAAGGCCTGGTTGCGGCCCTGGTTGCCG
>JASHQZ010000223.1 GCA_030038835.1 candidate division FCPU426 bacterium | reverse complement strand
AGCACCTTTTGGATCATCTCCGGCGAAAGGGAGGCGGGGTAAAAGGGGTCCACGCTCCTATAGACCACGTGGGAGAGCATGACCGCGTCCAGCAGGTGCTTTTGGATGAGGTCGCGGTAGGGCACCAGGTCGAAGGACTCCAGCCGGCCCAGGGGCACGTCGGCCACGGCCACGCCTTCGTGGGGGTTGGCGGTGCTTTCGGTTTCCGTGGGGAAATGCTTGGCCGTGGCGATGATGTTTTGCGAGCGCATGCCCCGCACGATCTCAAGGGCCATGGCGGAAACCAGCCGGGGGTCGGAGCCCAGGGAGCGGTGGTATTTGGAGATGATGGAGTCCGGCCCCCGGTCGATGTCCACCACCGGGGCCAGGTTCAGGTTGGCCCCCACGGCCCTCAATTCCCGCCCGCTTAAAAGGCCGAAACGGTAGGCCAGCTCCGGGTTTTTGGTGCGGCCCAGGGCGGCCAGGGAGGGGAGCCGCTGGAACCCCTCGGATTCCTTGAAACGCCGCACGGCCCCGCCTTCCTGGTCCACGGCCACGAAGAGCGGGGTGGGGGAATTACGCTGCAGGTCGTGGATGTAGCCCGCCACCTGCCTTTTGCTGCGCACGTTCTGGTCAAAGAGGATGACCCCGCCGATCCAGCCCGCGTTCAGGAAGGCCTTTTTCTGGCCGGAAAGCCGGGTGCCGGGAACGCTCACCATGATCATTTGGCCGATTTTCCGGCGCAGGGAGGCCAGCTGCCGGCCGGTCAGGGCGAGGGGAGCTTGGGGGAAAACAACTTCTTTGCGCAGCCTTTCCACGAAGGGCGGCAGGTGGCCGATGGAGGGGTCGATCCACAAGGCCATGGAATAATCGAAGAGCGCGGCTTGGTCCTGTCCCTGGAGGTAGAAACAGTTGCCGGAAAGCACCCAAGGCCCGGCGGCACCTGGGGAATCTTGGTGGGCCAGCCCGGAGAGCCGCTCGGCCAGGTAATAGTCCTGGCGGTTGAAGGCGCTTTTGGCTTGCTCGAATTCCAGGTTGGCCAGCAAGTCTTGACCGTTGGGGAGGGGAAGCGGGGGCATAAAAACGATTGCAAGGAGGGACGTGAAAAAGATCGGGAGACCTTTATTCATGAGCTTCATTTTAACAAAACAGCCAAGACAAGACAATTTTTACCGGGCAGGTCACGCCCCGGAAGCCGGTTTCAGCTTGCCGAGGGATTTCAAACGGGCCACTTCCGGCCAGATCCTCAGGACGGCCAAAACCACCAGGATGCTGGCCACGCCCCCCAGCACCACGGACGGAACCAGGCCCAAGAGGGTGGCCGCCAACCCCGACTCAAACCCGCCGAGCTCATTGGAGGAAGAGACGAAAATGGAGCTGACGGCGGTGACCCGGCCCCGCATGGAATCCGGGGTCAATACCTGGACCAGGGTGGACCGAACAATGACGCTGATAAGGTCCAGGGCCCCTGCCGCCAGCAGCGCCAGGAACGAAAGCCAGAACCACCTCGATACCCCGAAGACGATGGTGGCCGCGCCGAACCCCGCCACGGCCCAAAGCAGGGTCTGCCCGGCCTTCTCCATGGGGCGGCGGTGGGCCATCAGCATGGAGGTCAGGAAGGCCCCCAGGGGGATGGCGGCCTTCAGCCAGCCCATGCCGCTCGACCCGCAGCGCAGGACGTCGTCCGCGTAGGCCGGCAGCATGGCCGTGGCGCCCCCGAAAAGCACCACGAAGAGGTCCAGGGTGATGGTGGCCAGGATCAGCTTGGTCTTCCCGACGAAAGCCAGGCCGTCCCGCAGGGACTTGAGGCGGATGGGTTCGCCCCTGGGGGCCGCGGGGGGTTGGCGGAGGGTGCCATAACTGAAAAAGGCGCCCAGTTCCAAGGCCGCCACCACGAAGCAAGTGTTGGAAAAACCGGCGGCGGCGTAGAGGATGCCGCCCAGGGCCGGGCCGGCCACCATGCCCATCTGGTTGACGTTGCTGTTCCAGGTGATGGCGTTGGTGAAATAGGCCCTGGGCACCAGCAGGGGCAGCAGGGAGCGGCGGGCGGGCTCGTTGAAGGCCCGGGTCAGGCCGGTCAGGAAAAGCAGCCCGAACATGAGCGGGAGGGGGCTGGGGGCCCGGGGGGAGAGGGCCAGGCCGGCGGCGCAAAAGGCGAAAAGGGAAGTGCCGGCCAGGACGATGGACTTTCGGTTGTGGCGGTCGGCCACGGCGCCGCCCGGAAGCATGAAAAGGAAGATGGGAAGCCAGATGACGAAACCGATGAACCCCAGGGCCAGGGTGGAATGGGTCCTTTGGTAGATTTCGTAGGACACCGCCACGCCCAGCATTTGTTCGCTGATCTCGGCGAAGAGGATGGCGAGGGTATAGGAACGATAGTTGGCGTACCGGAAGGCGGCGTAGGGGTCGTGGCGTTTCCTGGGCGTGGCCATGGGAAGCGCATTTTATCGGTTCGCACGGGGAATAAAAAGGTTTCCCGACCGCCCTTCATAAAAAGACCCTCACAAAAACCCATTGAACCACCAAGGCCACCAAGCCCACCAAGGGAGACAAAAAACATAAAGAATTTCCTTGGTTTTTAAAAGATTATCAGTCGCTGCCCTCGGTGGGCTTGGTGGCCTTGGTGGTTCAAATGACCTTTGTTTTTGAGTTTTGTTAGAAGTTCTAAATTAAAATGTGGAAAAGGAGCTAGGAGGCTCTTGTGCCTTTCATTCAAACTGAACGCGGTCGGTTTTTCTACCAGGAATTCCGCCCTTCGGGGCCGGTGGTTTACCTGCTGCACGGCCTCACCGCCAAATCGCAGGATTGGGGGGGCATCCCCGACCTCCTGGCCAAGATGGGCTTCCACGTCTTCGCCTTCGACATGCGGGGCCACGGCCAGTCGGACAAGCCGGAGGAGGGATATGCCCCCGAGGATCACGCCAGGGACATCGACGCCTGGGCCGCGGCCCTGGGGCACGGCAAGCTCCACGTGGTTGGCCATTCCACGGGCGGGCGCAACGCCCTGGTTTTCGCGGCGCTCTTTCCGGAAAGGGCCTTGACCCTGACCGTCGTGGACCAAACCCTCGCGAAGGACGAGGGAAGCTGGAAAAAATACCTCCAGCGCTACACCGAATACCCCGTTCCCTTTCCCAACGAGGAAGCCCTGGACCAGTTCCTGCGCAAAAAGTTCGGCAAGGATGAAAGGCGGGTTGCCTATTACAAGGGACAGTTTTGGAAGACGGACAAGGGGGAATGGAGCTGGAATTTTTCCCCCCAGGCGGCCTGGAAGACCCAGAAGCTGGGCCGGGAAAGGGAAGCCTACGACTGGCTGGGGAAGGTGAAGTGCCCCCTGCTTTTCATCCAGGGCGGGGACAGCGACTATGTCCCGCCGGAGGAAGCGGAAAAAATAAGGGGCCTTTTGGGGCCCGGGGGACGCTTCGTGGCGGTGGAAAAGGCCGAACACGCCGTCTTCCGCGACAACCCGGAGGGTTTCCTGAAGGTGCTGGCGCCTTTCCTCCGCCAGGCTCCTCCCCAGGATTAACCTTCCGTTTAACGGAAAAACTTTGAAATCTAAAATCTTTTGGGTATACTCTCGCGCTCCCGGAAGCTAGCCAATAGACGCATTTCCCTACTGGGGTCTGGCAAAAGCCGACCGGCTTCTTATTTTTTATCCGAGGTTCCCATGTCTTTAAGGAATGACTTAAGAAACATCGCCATCATCGCCCACGTCGACCACGGCAAGACCACCCTGGTGGACGCCCTGTTCAAGCAATCGGGCGTTTTCCGCGCCAATGAGCACATGGAAGAACGGGTCATGGATTCCAACGACCTGGAAAAAGAGCGGGGCATCACCATCTTCTCCAAGAACGCCTCGGTGATGTGGAACGGGGTGCGGATCAACATCGTGGACACGCCCGGCCACGCGGATTTCGGCGGGGAAGTGGAGCGCATCCTTTCCATGGTGGACGGCGTGCTTCTTTTGGTGGACGCGGCCGAGGGGCCCCTGCCCCAGACCAAGTTCGT
>JASHQZ010000222.1 GCA_030038835.1 candidate division FCPU426 bacterium | reverse complement strand
TTGGCGGTGCTGCTCTGGGAAATCCCCTTTGCCACCGTGGGCGGCCTGGCGGGCATCCGGCTGGCGGGGCTGAACCTGAGCATTTCCGCAGCGGCCGGCGGCATCATCCGCATCGGGGTTTCCTTCCTGACGGCCATGATGATCATCTCGGCTTTCGTGAAGACCAAGAACGCCTCCGAGGCCCTCATGGAAAAGGGAAGGAGCATCCTAATCTCCAACGGGGTGGCGATCATCGGCTTGATCCCGGCGGCCCTGTCGCATTCCATCGGATCCGAGACGGCCCGGCCCTTCGCCGTGGCCATCCTGGGCGGGTTGTCCGCCTCCATGACCTTGAGCTTAACCCTTTTACCGGTATTTTTGCGCAGAATCGAAAAATACTACAAGAACGATAAGCCGGCCCATTAAGCCGGTTCCATTGAAACAATAAAAAAGGCCGGTTCCTCAGGAACCGGCCTTTTTTATTTTAAGAAAACTTCAGTTTTATCGGGCTGTGGTTTCCGTATTAGGGGAAGCATTCCCTTTTAAAAGCGCCCAGGCCGCGACCCAAAGGTCGGCCAATACCATAAAGGCGCAGTAGAAGGCCATGGTCCAGCCAAAGGCTGGGTGCAGCTCCCACAACTGGCTGAGGGCCTGGCCTAAGGAATCGAAGCCGGATTGTTCCTCAAGGTTGAGGATTCCCGCAGCGGTAATAATGATTCCCACCAAGGTCATCAAGGCCATAGTGATCAGTAATTGTGATTTTCTCATGGCATCCCTTTATTGACTTACGAATGATTTTCCGCGAGATTCAAATCGTATTCCGGATCAGCCTGTTTTTCCTGCATGCCCGAAAGACCCGAGGCCCTCTTGCGGGCGACATTGACTTTCAAGGAATTCCTTTTGGCGGGCTGGAGGCTGTCGTGCATCAGGCCGACCGCCACCCAGGCATCGCAAATGAACATCATCGAAAAGTAAACCGTCATCACTCCGGAAAAAACGGGCCGTTCCTCCCAGAGCTGCTGGAGCAATTGGACCAAGGAAAGGGAAGGATCCTGGGGCATGGACAATAAGCCCATTGCGATCAACATCAGGCCTGTGGCAGTGAACAATCCCAAGACGCTCAAGACTTCTTTCTTTTTCATGACGGCCTCCTCGTTCAGCTCTTCTTAATGAAATATTAACAACCTAACGAAAAATTAACAATGTTGTTAGGATCCGTGGGGCCAGTTTCGAGGAAAAATTTTCCAGCGGCCTTCGTAACATGGGCCATTTCAAATGCGGAAATGCTGGTTGTTATGAAGTGGTTTGTTTTTCGTTAGTTTTTTGAAATGTTCGGAAAAAGACCCCTGGCTGGATTTTTTTGCGCGGGCTTCCATGGGCTTGATGATGGAACCTTGGCGGGACACGCTTCAGCACTACCACTTAAGCGTCAAGCCGCGCGATAAAGAACAAAAAATAGCAGTTTAGATGAAACTTGATCCGGCTGCTGTGCGCGGATAATGCCGGGCGAACCTGACCTCCCTGATGGAGACAGGACATTCAAGGAAATGTGCCCAGCCAGGCCCATGCGCCCCGGGAAGTTCTTTCGGCTTTTTAATCCCCTTTATTTTAATTTTTCCCTTACTCCTCCCCAATCCCTCTTAACGGAATCCTAATGCCTTTTCGACGTATCTTTTCCATGACGGAGAAAGAAGAACGTCAAGATCAAGGTTCTTCCTGATCCCGGCTTTGAGGCGGTCCGAAAAGCTATTCGGGCCCCCAAGGAGGATGCCATGACGAGGTTATTGTTCCTGTCAAGTCCGGTTCTTTTCGGCGGGCTGTGCCTGCTGGTGGGAGAAACCTTCCATTGGGCCAGGAAAAGAAAAAGTGAAAAAAGCCTGGAGAAAACCGCGGTGTACATCCGCGCGGGGAGGAAATGACCATGCTGGAATTTTGGTGCATCGTGATTTTTTTGGTCCTGTCGGCCTCGACGGTTTGGCTGATCGAGGTGCTGGACAAGATGATGGAGGGCGAGCCATGAGCGCAGTCTATCTCATCAGCGGCATCGTATCCGCGGGGCTGTTAGTTTACCTCGTGATGGCGTTGCTCAAACCGGAATGGTTCTAAGGGGCAGTCCACAGATGACAGTTTACAGTTGGCGGTAAAACCGCAAACATTGGAGAAACTTGAATGACGACTAATCAATGGATTCAATTGGTGTTTTACTTCATCGCCCTGCTGGTTTTATCCAGGCCTTTGGGCAGCTATATGGCCAGGGTTTACGAGAACAAACCTTTCTTTTTGGGAAAGTGGTTCGGCTGGTTGGAGCGGTTGATTTACAGAATCGCGGGGGTCCACCCGGAAGCGGAAATGGGTTGGAAAAGCTACGCCCTGGCCATGCTGCTCGTCAACGCCATCGGCGGGTTGATCCTCTATGCCATGGAACGCCTGCAAACCTATTTCCCGCTGAATCCGGCGGGCCAAAGCGCGGTGCCACCCGACCTGGCTTTCAACACGGCCATCAGTTTCATCACGAATACCAACTGGCAGTTCTACGGCGGCGAGACCACCATGAGCTATTTCACCCAAATGGCCGGCCTGGCGGTGCACAACTTCCTTTGCGCGGCATCCGGCATGGCCACCCTCGCCGCCCTGATCCGGGGCATAGTCCGAAGGGAAACCGCGAAGCTGGGGAACTTTTGGGTGGACATGACCCGCAGCACCCTCTACATCTTGTTCCCTTTGTGTTTCCTTTTCGCCATGGTGCTCATCCAGCAAGGGGTGCCACAGACCTTCAGCAATACGGTCAACGCCGTCCTAGTGCAATCCACCTCCTACGACCAACCCGTGACGAATTCGGCCGGGGCCACGGTCGTGGGCAAGGACGGTAAGCCCCAAATGACCCACACGGTGGTAACCGAACAGCCCATTGCGCTGGGCCCGGTGGCCTCCCAGGAGGCCATCAAGATGCTGGGCACCAATGGAGGCGGTTTCTTCAACGTGAACTCCGCCCACCCCTATGAAAATCCAACGCCGCTGACCGATTTCCTGGAACTCCTAGCCATCCTCCTTATCCCGGCCGCCCTTTGCTTCACCTTGGGGGCGATGATCAAGGACATGCGCCAGGGTTGGGCCGTCCTGGCCGCCATGTTCCTGCTGCTGGCGCCGATGCTTTACCTTTGCGCCCAGCAGGAACAAGCGGGCAACCCCCTGTTGAACAAACTAACGGCGGGTGTCCACGGCGAGGCCTTGAAAGACGGCAACATGGAAGGCAAGGAAGTCCGGTTCGGCATCATCAATTCCGCCCTGTGGGCCTCCGTGACTACCGCCGCATCCAACGGGTCGGTCAACGCCATGCACGATTCCTTCACGCCCTTGGGAGGCCTGGTGCCCATGTGGATGATCATGTTGGGTGAGGTTTCCTTCGGGGGGGTGGGATCGGGCCTTTACGGCATGCTGGCTTTCGTCATCCTGGCGGTCTTTGTGTCGGGACTCATGGTGGGCCGCACGCCCGAGTACCTGGGCAAGAAGATACAGGCTTATGAGATGAAAATGGCCTCGATCATGATCCTCATTCCACCCTTGCTGGTCCTGATCTGCACCGCCGTGGCAGTGGCCACGGGCGGGGCGGGCACCAACAACCCGGGGGCGCACGGTTTTTCGGAAATCCTCTACGCCTTCGATTCCCAATCCAACAATAACGGGAGCGCCTTCGCGGGCCTTTCAGCAACAACCCTTTACAACCTCATGGGAGGTGCCGCCATGTGGTTCGGCCGCTTCTGGCTGGCCATTCCCGTCCTGGCCATGGCGGGAAGCTTGGCAAGGAAAAAGATCGTGCCCGAGAGCGCGGGGACCTTACCGACCCACACAGCGCTTTTCATCATCATGCTTTTTTCCACCGTGATCATCGTCGGCGCATTGACCTTTTTTCCCGCGCTGGCCCTGGGACCCATAGTTGAACATTTAAAGATGTTGAAGATGTGAATGGCGGTGGATTTGGCTTTCGGGATGTGCCTATGGCGCCGGTGGAAAAGGAAATGATCGGGCTGTTGATGGACGGGGCCTCCACCCCGCTGGAAAACATCCAGGTTGCTTTCTTCCTGGTGGCCTGGTCG
>JASHQZ010000221.1 GCA_030038835.1 candidate division FCPU426 bacterium | reverse complement strand
ATGAAAGTCGTGCAAAGGCCCGGCATGAAGGGCCCCGAAAAAATTTACGTGGTGGAAGTCTTCAAGGGATTATGGCTGACGCTGGGCCACGTTCTTTACAACCTTTTCCACCCGGAAAAACTGCCGACGGTTTTCTTTCCCGAAGAAAAGAAGACCCTGCCGCCGGCCACGCGGGGGCGGCACCGCCTCATGAAGCGCGAGGACGAAAGTCCGCGCTGCACGGCCTGCATGCTGTGCGCCACGGCCTGCCCGGCGGAGTGCATCCACATCCAGGCCGCCGAATCGCCCGATCCCAATATCGAGAAGTTCCCGGAGAAGTTCGACATCGACATGCTGCGCTGCGTCTATTGCGGTTTTTGCGTGGAGGCCTGCCCCCTGGACGCCATCCGCATGGACATCCCGGAGGTGACCGTGGCCGGTTACACGCGAGATTCCCTGGTCTACCATAAGGAATTTTTGATGGCCCACGACAACAAGGACGTGGTTCCGGATTATAATCCGCCCCGGCCCGTGCTTTGGACGCATGGCCCCCACGCGAAACCATGAAAAGCGGTTTGGCGTGGGGAGTTTGCGGTTTTGAGTTTTAAGTTATCAGTCTTGGTAATTCCCATCGCCTTGGCGATGGGACTGGACAATAACTTAGAACCCAGAACTTTGGACTTAAAACTTTTTAAGAGGTGAATCGTGCTAGAAGCCATTCTTTTCTACATATTGGCGGCGGTTCTCCTGGGCATGGGATTGCTCGTCATCACCCGCACCAATCCCATCGCCTCGGCGTTGGGCCTTGTGGCGGCTTTTGCGGCCTTGGCCGCCCTCTACGCCCTTTTGTCCGCCTCCCTGGTGGCCATTATCCAGGTATTGGTTTACGCGGGCGGCATCATGGTTCTGATGATTTTCGTGATCATGCTGTTGAACCTGCATCCGGACGACTTAAAGCCCATGAAAGCCCAGGGGTTAACGGTTGTCTCGGCGCTCATGGGAGCCTTGGTGGTTTTGGGACCGGTCATCTGGGTCCTTTCCCCGGCTGGCTCCCAGCCCCCGGCGGCTTTAACGGCCGGGTTTGGGGACATCTTCGCAGTGGGTGACAAAATGTTCACCGGCTATCTTTTCCCCTTTGAGATGCTCTCGCTGGTGCTTTTGACGGCCATCGTGGGCGCCTTGGTCCTGGCGAAAAGGAAACTGTGATGGAAATCTTTTATCCCATCACCCCGGCGCACTACCTGGTGCTTTCGGCCGTGTTGTTCGGCATCGGGGTGGCGGGAGTGCTGTCGCGCAAGAACCTGTTCGTCGCCTTGATGTCCCTGGAGCTGATGTTGAACGCGGTGAACCTCTCCTTCGTCACCTTTTCCAGGGTGAACGGCGACGTCACGGGCCACGTGGTCGTCCTGTTCGTGGTGGCCATCGCGGCGGCGGAGGCCTGCGTGGGGCTGGCCATCGTCATCGCCCTTTACCGCCTGAAGGAAAAGGTGGATTTGGATTTGTTCAAGAGCCTACAAGGATGAAAGGATAAGGAACCGATGGGAATCGAAACCTTCCAATATAAATCCCTCATCCAGTTCGACTGGATCTGGCTCATCCTGGCCGCGCCCCTGGCCGGGGCGGTGGTGAACGGGGCCTTGACCCTTGTGGCCGCCCGCCGCAAAACGCCCCTTCCCCAAGGGCCTTACGCGGCTATTGCCTGCGGGGCGGCTATCCTTTCCTTCATCGCCGCTTGGTTCACCTTCCAGCATTTTAAGACCCTTCCGGACGGCAGCGTCCTGACCCAGGAACTGTTTAATTGGATCGAAGCCGGCCCCTTCCAGACGAGCATGAATTTCGAGCTGGACGCCCTTTCCATGAGCATGGTGGTCTTCATCACCTTCGTTTCCAGCCTGATCCACCTTTACTCGGTGGGATATATGAAGGACGATCCCGGCTTCGGGCGCTACTTCACCTACCTCAACCTTTTCCTTTTCTCCATGCTGGTCCTGGTGATGGGGCAGAACCTGTTGGTGCTTTTTTTAGGATGGGAGGGGGTGGGATTTTGCTCCTACCTCTTGATCGGCTTTTGGTTTGAGGACGTGGCCAAGGCCAACGCGGGCAAGAAAGCCATCGTTGTCAACCGCATCGGTGACGGCGGTTTCCTTGCGGGCCTGCTCCTGCTTTACGCCCTGGCGGGGACCTTCAACTTCAACGAACTGCAATTGGGCAAGCATTCCTTCAGCGAACTTTCCGCCACCGTGATCTGCCTGTGCTTTTTCTTCGGCGCGGCGGGCAAATCGGCACAAATCCCCCTTTACGTCTGGCTGCCGGACGCCATGGCGGGACCCACGCCGGTTTCCGCCCTCATCCACGCGGCCACCATGGTGACCGCGGGCGTTTACCTGGTCGCGCGGCTCAACTTCCTGTTCGTGCTAGCGCCCTGGGCTTCCATGACGGTGGCGGTCCTCGGGGCCCTCACCGCCCTTTTCGCGGCTACCTTGGCCCTGGCCCAAAACGACATCAAGAAGGTCCTGGCTTATTCCACCATTTCCCAGCTGGGATTCATGTTTTTGGGCGCGGGCGTGAGCGCTTACGGGGCGGGGCTCTTCCACTTGATCACCCACGGATTCTTCAAAGCCTGCCTGTTCCTGGCCGCGGGCTCCATCATCCATGTCCTTAAAGGGGAGCAGGACATCCGCAAGATGGGGGGGCTCTTAAAGCACATCCCCTTGACCAGCATTTCCTTCTTCCTGGGCTGGGCCTCCATCACGGGCATACTGCCTTTTTGCGGTGGGTTTTTCAGCAAGGACGAAATCCTTTGGCGGGCCTTGGCCACGCCCAACCCCATGGTGCCTTTTCTGCCCGAGGCGCTTTACTTCACGGCCCTGGCCGCCGCTTTCCTGACGGCCTTTTACATGACCCGCCTTTTCGTGACGGTTTTCTTCGGCGAATACCGGGGGGACCGGGAGATTTACGAACACCTGCACGACTCACCCAAGATCATGACCGTGCCCATGCTGCTCTTGGGCCTGGGCTCACTTGCATCGGGATGGCTCAGCGTGCCGGAAGTCATCGGAGGGGGCAATTCCTTGGGCAGGTTTGTGGACCCCGTCTTTCACCTTTCCACATTGGAACCCACCAATCTTCCCCATAATCTGGAGCCACTCCTGATGCTCTTTGCCTTCCTGGTGGCTAGCTTGGGCGTGGGCCTGGCCTGGTACATCTACGGCTTGAAGCATAGGGTCTGGCCCGTCTTGTTAAAACTCATCCCCGGGGGGAAGAAGGCCGTGGAGAAGCAATATTACGTGGACGAGATTTACGACGTCCTGGTGGTGCGCATGGTGAAAGGTTTCGCCCATTGGGTCTCCGACCGGCTGGTGGAGCAGCTCCTCATCAACCGCATGGTGGAGGCCGTCACCCGGGGGCTGGCCGGGGCGGCCCAGTTGTTGCGCAAGGCCCAGGTGGGCTTAGTGCGGTTTTACCTGGCTTACGTGGTGGCCGGCGCCGCGCTGTTGATTTATCTGATTTTGCATTAAAAAAGCCAATACGAAGCCACAAATGGCAAAGGAAGGCATCGGTTTGATGAAAATCAATTCAAAAGGCAAAAGATTTTCTTGGTGGCTTTGTGGCTTAGTGTTTGATTTTGGTGCGAGGTTTTAATTTGATTTTATCCATCCTGATCGGCCTTCCGGTTTTGGGAGCGGTGCTAGCGGCGTTTTTCCCCCAGGAAAGGGCCGCTAAGACCATCCCGCTTTTGGCCTCCGCCACCACTTTTATTTTTTCCTTGCTGCTTTACACGCGGTTTGACCCGGCCAACGCGGGGTTCCAGTTCCAGGAAATTTATCCACTCGTGCCGCGGTTTTCCATCAACTATAGCCTGGGCGTGGACGGCCTCTCCCTTTGGCTTATCCTCCTTACCACCTTCCTCACGCCCCTGGTGGTCCTGGGAAGCTTCGGCGCGGTCACCCAGAACGCCCGGGGGTACTACGCCTGCCTGTTGTTCTTGGAGGCTTCGGTCATCGGCACCCTGGCGGCGACGGACCTCTTCCTTTTCTACCTTTTCTGGGAACTGATGCTGATACCGGCCTTTTTCCTCATCGGCGTCTGGGGTGGGCCCCATCGCGTGAAGGCAACCATCAAGTTTGTGCTTTTCACCATGGCCGGGTCCCTCCTGATGTTGGTAGCCCTCATCTATGTCACCCATGAGGTGAGGAGCTTCGACTACACCAAGGTCTTCGACTATTCCTTCCCCCAGGACGTCCAGTTCTGGTGTTTCCTGGCCTTCGCCCTGGCCTTCCTCATCAAGGTCCCTCTTTTCCCATTCCACGCCTGGCTTCCCGACGCCTATACGGAAGCGCCGGCGGGCGGCACGGTGATGCTTTCGGCGGTACTGGTCAAACTGGGCGCTTACGGTCTTTTGCGTTTCTGTATCCCGTTTTTCCCCTACGCGGCCAGGGCCTTCTCCCACTGGATCATGCTGCTGGCCGTGGCCGGGGTGGTCCACGGGGCCTTGATGGCCACCCTCCAAACGGATTTCAAGCGGCTGACCGCTTATTCCTCCCTCTCCCACATGGGGCTCATCACGCTGGGCATCTTCACCTTCTCCCTTCCCGGCCTCCAAGGCGGGGTGGTTCAAATGATCGGGCATGGGGTTTACATGGCCGGGATTTTCCTTTTGATCGGCATGTTGTACCAGCGGCGTGGGTCGCACCAGATGGATGCCTACGGGGGGGCGGCCCAGGCGGCGCCGCTTTTGGCCGCCGCCATGCTGTGGATGCTCCTGTCGGCGGCCGGCCTGCCGGGTTTCGCCGGCTTCGTGGGGGAAATCCTGATCCTGACCTCCGCTTACAAAACTTGGGCCTTTCCGGCCCTGGTGGCTATCGCGGGATTCGTCCTCTCGGCGTGGTATCTCTTCAACTTCTACGGAAAAGTTTTTTTGGGAACACCCAAAGCGAACCCTGACAACACTAAAACCAACCGGAAAACAAACCCGAAAAAGGATGAGGAAATCTTTTTACTCCCCGACCTTTCCTTAAGCGAGGGTTTGGCCTTGTTGCCGCTGGTTTTGGCCGCGCTTTGGATCGGCTTGAATCCCAATTTCTTCATGGACCCCATCGAGAAAAGCCTGGATTTGAAGGTGATCGAAAAACTGAAACCCCAGCCCGTGATGATGGATTTCGCGGCCCAGCAACGGCGACTTCAGGACGAAATGGAATCGAACCGGCAACCGCGCAAAAAGAACAATAACTGACGAAGAACCCATGTCCAACACGAAGATTCAAAGGCGCCAAGGACTGGCAGGATCAAAATCTTGACTTTCTTCGTGGCTTCGCGGCTTTGTGTTGGATGTTGGTTTGAAATCTATTCCGAGGTTTGATTTGGATACCTTCCCCATCGAATTGACGGCGCTTCTGCCCTTGTGGATCGTCGTGGGCGGCGCGCTCGCGCTTCTTTTGTTGGAGGCGCTGCTGGGCGAGGAAGGGCGCAAAGCCTCGCCCGTCCTGGCCGGGACCATCCTGGTGCTTGCCTTGGGCTGCGTCTTCCACTTGTTGTCCCTCAAGGGCATGCCGGGCTCCCTTTTCCAAGGCGCGGTGGTGGTGGACCTGTACTCCCTCACCCTGGAGGGGATATGCCTTTTATCCGCCCTTTTAACCTGCGTTTTTTCCGCCTCCTACCTGAGGCGGGAAAGGGCCGTGACCGGCGAATACTACGCCCTGATCCTTTTGGCCGTCAGCGGGATGTTCACCCTGGCGCTGGCCTCGGATTTTCTGACCTTTTTCGTGGGGCTGGAACTCATGTCCCTGGCCGCCTATGTCCTGGCGGGTTACCTGAGGGTCCAGGAGCGCTCGACTGAGGCGGCCTTAAAGTACTTCATGCTGGGTGTTTTCGCCTCCGGTTTCCTCCTCTATGGGATCGCGCTGCTTTACGGGGCCTCCGGCGTCCTCCACTTTCCGGACCTGAGGCATTTCCTGGAACAGGGCCGCTATTCCTCACCCCTGGTGGAAGCGGGCGCCGCCCTGCTTTTGGTGGGATTGGGGTTCAAGGTGGCCCTAGTGCCTTTCCACGGCTGGGCGCCGGACGTCTACGACGGCGCGCCAGCGCCGGTGGCGGCCCTCCTTTCCACGGGCGTCAAAACCGCGGCTTTTGGAGCCTTCACCCGCCTTTTCGCCGAGGCCTTCGGCCTGCCGGGCAACTGGGTTCCCGCCTTCGCGGTCCTAGCCGTCCTGACCATGACCCTGGGCAACCTAGGCGCCTTGGGGCAGGAAAGCGTCAAGCGCATGCTGGCTTATTCCAGCGTGGCCCAGGCCGGTTACCTCATGGTGGGCCTTTCCGCGGCTTCCCTGGCCCCGGCGGATGACCTGGAAAGGGCCGTGGCTTTTTATTTATTGGCCTATACGCTCATGACGGCCGGGGCTTTTGGATGGATCGCCTGGGCTGCGGGCAAGGGCGAAACGGGAACGGGGTTCGAGGACTACCGGGGCCTGGGCCTGAAGTGCCCCTGGATGGCGTTCATGATGGCCCTTTTCATGTTTTCCCTGGCGGGCATGACGCCCACCGCCGGGTTCTTCGGCAAATACTATCTTTTCAAATTGGCCTTGGACCACGGTTTACTGGGGCTGGTCCTGGTGGCGGTCCTGAATAGCTTCGTTTCCGCCTATTACTACCTGAGAGTGGTGGTGTTCCTATATATGAAACCCGTGGAGGGCAAGGAAACCGCTGGGCTGCCCGCGCCGTTGGATCTTCGAGTCGCATTCCTGCTTTGCGGCTTGGGAGTTTTGGCCGCGGGGTTCCTGAAGTTTCCCTTTTAACCACCCAAAGAATCCTTAAAAAAATCAAAAACGAAGACAATTTAAAACGGAGGTTTTGCCGGAAATTTTTAATTCCTAAGCTACGTCCCGGTGGTTCTCATCCTTGGGTTTTTCCCCTGGAGCGGGGGAAGGGATTGGGGTTCCCGGGGAGGAATCGGGCTGGGCCGGGCCCCCGGTGGAAACAGGGGGAGGCTCCGTCGTCTGGGGAGGCGCTTGCTCGGGTGTTTCGGTGGAAGGGGAAGGCTCAAAGAGTTGTTCCTGCGTTGAAACGATTTGTCCCGGCTGTCCCGGGGCGCCCTGGGGGAGATCCGCCTGGGGCGGGATGGGGGGGGCCGGTTGGGAAGCGGGCGGGCCCGCGGGGGGGGCCACCGTTGACGGGGGAGGGGCGGATGCCGTTTCACCCGTTTCCGGGGCCTGGGAAAGCCGGTAGGGTTCTTGCGTTTGTTTCCTGCTTTGACGGGTTTTCCACCACCCAATACCTAAACCCGCCAAAACAACCACTCCGATAACGGCCACGATCGTTCCTAACGATCCGCCAGCCTGTTGGCTTGGGACGGGGGATTGCCCCGCCGCATTGGAGGGCGCTTGTCCTGGAACGTTTGAGGCGGCTGGTCCTTGCTGGGCTGCGGAGGAAATCTGGGTGTTTTCGGCCGGTTTGGCGGATTGGTCCGGGGCGGCAAGCTGGTTTTTTTCCGCGACTTGCCGCGCCGTCCGCCGGTGGGCCGTCTCTTGGGCCAAACCCTTATAATCCAAAGCAAATCGGACGGCCGTGTTCACTTCCGCCGGGCTGACCCCCTCGGGGATCACCAGCATCCAGCCGGTATCAATTTTTTCAGGATTTTGAATGAGAGGCTGGTTGTGGTGGTATACCAGGGGCCATTGAAAGGGATTTTGATAAAACCGTTTGGAAATATTCCAAAGGCAGTCGCCTTTTTTGACGGTGTAAGGGGTGGTACTGCCGTTGTGATCCTGGGTTTCCGCGGCGAGGACAAGCGGCTGGGGAAAAAAAAGGACGGAAAGGGTGAGGAATTTAAGAAAGGTTCCCTTCATGCTTTCACCTCCCAAGCCGCTTAGGTCTCAACCGCCGTTGTTGGTGAATAAAGGGTTTCTGGCTTATGGCCCTGTTCTTGGCCTGATTCAACGGTAGACCTTTGATGGAT
>JASHQZ010000220.1 GCA_030038835.1 candidate division FCPU426 bacterium | reverse complement strand
GGTGCGCCCGGTAGGCCTTCAATCCCTCTAAGACCTGGGATTTTACCGGGTTTCCCCAGATGCCCGAAAAGGTGCCGGGTTCCAGCCCGCCGACTTCGAGGGACCGCAGGACTTCCGTAAAAACCGGAAGGGCCGCCAGGCCCTTGTCGCTCACCAACAGGGGGCGCTGGAGACCCCGGTCCTTGAGGAATCCAGCGACCTTGGCCCGGACGCCGGGGCCGAAATGGATAAGGGTGGGAAAGCTAAACCTCCCAGAAGGCATCAAAACACCCCAGAAAAAGAAATTTTTACCACAGAGGTCACAGGGTACTCAGAGTAAGGCAAAAAATTTTTTAGCCACAGATACATGAGATAAACGGGATGGATTAAAACCAAAAATTCAATGGTGAAAAAGATAAGCAATTATTCTTGTGGATTTTATGTTCATCCAATGCATCCTATGCATCTGTGGCTAAATTGCTGTCGGTCTTTTCTTTAATCCTTACTCCGTGAACCCTGTGGTTCAATTAGATTATTTCAAAATAACGTTTAAGTTCCCAGTCCGTGACCGAGTCCTGGAACTGGCGCCATTCCCACTGCCGGGTGCGCACGAAATGGTCCACGAAAGCTTCGCCAAAGAGTTCCCGGGCGATCTTGGATTCGGCCATTTTTTGCGTGGCCTCGTGCAGGTTTCGGGGCAGCCGGGCGGCGGGCGATTGGTAGCCACTGCCCTCCACCGGCGCCTCCTTCAAGGCCAGGTTCCTTTGGATGCCGTAGAGCCCGCTGGCAAAGCAGGCCGCCAGGACAAGATAGGCGTTGGTGTCCGACCCCCCCACGCGGGTTTCCAGTCGGGTGGATTGGGGGCCGCCCGGGATGACCCGGAAGGCCACGGTTCGGTTGTCCACGCCCCAAAGGGGCTTGGTGGGCGCCCAATAGCCGTCCACTAGGCGCTTGTAGCTGTTCACGTTGGGGGCGAAAAAAGGAAGGATTTCGGGCAGGCACTTGAGCTGGCCCGCCAGGAAGCTCTTAAAGAGCGCGCTCATGCGGTGGCGGTCCTTCTCATCGTGAAAGAGATTCTTGTCCCCCTTGGAATTCCACAGGCTTTGGTGCGCGTGGCCGCCGCAACCCGGCAGGGCCGTGTTCCATTTGGCGATGAAGGTGGGCAGGATGCCAAAGCGGTAGCCGATCTCCTTGGCCGCGGTCTTGAAAAGAACGCCCCGGTCCCCCGCCTCCAGGGCGTCCGAGTACAGGATAGCGGCTTCGAATACCCCCGGCCCGGTTTCGGTATGCAGTCCTTCCAAGGGAACGCCAAAGGCCGGAAGTTCCTCCATCAGGGCCTTGAAAAAGGGCTGGTTGAGGCTGGATCGCAGGATGGAATAGCCGAACATGCCCGGGCTTAAGGGCTGCAGGTGGCTGTAGTTCTTGTCGAAAACCGATTGGGGAGTTTCTTTGAAGTTGAACCACTCGTATTCCATACCCGCGCTGGGCTGGTAGCCCGCCTTATGGCACCGGGCAATGACCTTTTTCAAGAGTTGGCGGGGGCATACTTCCAGGGCGTCCCCCGAACCGCTCTCAAAATCCCCCAAGAAGAAGGGCACGTTGTCGTCCCAAGGCACCTGCCGGTAGGTTGAAAGGTCAATCCGGGCCTGGGCGTCGGGGTAACCCGTATGCCAGCCGGTGTATTTGGAGTTGTCGTAGCAGGCATCCGAGGAATCCCAGCCGAAAACCACGTTGCAAAAGCCGAAGCCTTTTTCTGCCGCCGCGAGGAATTTGTTCTTGTGGAGGTACTTGCCCCGGAGGATGCCGTCCAGATCGGTGACGGCGACTTTCACCCTTTTGACAGCTGGGTCTTTGAGGCGGGCCAGCAAGGCGATGTGGTTCTTGGCGTGGGAGGTTTTCACATGGGCCTCCAAAAATTTCATGCTCTTTTCGTCAAGTTCACAGGCATTTTACAGGTATGTTTCGGGCCCGGATGTTTAATTGCCGTTAAATATCGGCCCTTAATCCAGCCCTTCATCCGAATCCATCGTTTCAGAATCCCCGTTTTGTTCCCATTTGATCTCCGTGGCGATCTGATAGACCACTTCCCTCGGGAGATCGCGTAGTTTGGAAACCGCCTTGACGGCCTCGGTTTTAGAAAGGTTTTGCTCCTTCATTAACTGCACCAACTGGTCGGCGATGGAGACGCCGACCCATTTTTCCTGGTTGGAATGGTCCACAGGTTCGGCCCCTTCCACGACCACCACGAATTCCCCTTTGGGTTCCACGGCCTTGAAGTGCTTCCATAGTTCTTGGAGCGTGCCCCGGACGAATTCCTCATGCAACTTGGTCATCTCCCTTCCAACCATGCCTTTGCGGTTGCCGAAGACGTTCATCATGTCCTTGAGGCTGTTGCGCAGGCGGTGGGGGGATTCAAAGAAAACCAAACTGTGCTCCTGGGATTTCATCCGGTGCAGTGCTTTCTGCCGGTCGCCGGCTTTAGCCGGTAGGAACCCCGCAAAAGTGAAGGGCGTGGCCGGAAACCCGGTTGCGGGAAGGGCGGCCAATAGGGCCGAGGCTCCCGGGACCGGAACCACGGAAAAGCCCTTCTCCACCACCGCCTTGACCACTTGGAAGCCTGGGTCGGAAATACCCGGCATGCCGGCATCGGTCACGAGAGCCACGGACCCGCCCTGGGCCAGGGCCTCCAGTATTTCCCCCGTCCGCTTGACCTCGTTGTGTTCAAAGCAGGAGATCAATTTTCCCGCCTTGATTCCGTAATGGGTCAGGAGCTTAAGGGTGTTGCGCGTGTCCTCGGCGGCGATGACGGTGGCTTCCTTCAGGACCTTCAAGGCCCGGAAGGTCATGTCGTCCAGGTTGCCGATAGGTGTGGCGACAAGGTAGAGGGTGGAAGGCCGGATGGCGTTTTTTTCGGTCATAAATCCTTCAACCCAAACAAATTGAACCACCAAGGCACGAAGGGCACCAAGAACGGCAAAATCATTTCTTTCTTCCCTTTCTCTTGGGCTTTCTTCGTGTCCTTGGTGTCTTGGTGGTTACTAAGGGTTTGTTTTCGGCCTTTACTGTTTGAAAGGCATATTTTACTTTTTCCATTCCCCACCAGACACTAAAACCCACCAGCAGGCCAAGGGCATATCCTCCCAACACGTCGGAGGGGTAATGAAGGCCAAGGTAGATGCGGGAAAGGCCAACTAAAAGGGCGATCAGGGAAAAAAGCCATGTCAGGGGGCGGAAAGCCATTGATAGAAGGAACATGGAAGATCCCATATTGGCCGCGTGGCTGGAGGGGAAAGAATAGGCGCCGCTTTTCCCCGCCGGGGTCAGTACCCCGTCCAGCGCGTTACACGGCCGCACCCGTTCCACGATCCCTTTAAGGATGTGGCTGGAGGTTTGGTCCGAGATGAAAACCGCCAGGAAAAGGCTTAAAACCAGCCACCTTCCCTTTTCTCCGCCTTTCCAAAGCAGGAAAGCCACTGCAGCAACGATGAGGGCCAGAATCCCCAAATGCCGGACGTTCGTAATATAGGAAAAGAAGGCGTCCAGGAAGGGGGAGGACCAACTTTCGTTGATCCAGCGGAAAACAGCGACGTCCATGGAATAGAGGAAGGAAACCACATTTCAACCTTAAAAGTAAACTGTCATTGCGAGGAATGACCGCCGAATAGGCGGGCGGTTATGACGAAGCAACCCCAGTTTAAATAAGCCGTTGCAAGGAATCCACTTCAAAGGCTAAAACCGCCCATGAACTGAGGTTGCTTCGCCTCAAAATTCGAGGCTCGCAATGACATCAGGAATTAAAAAGTCGCGAGGGCCGGGTCTTCTTCCGGCAGGTTTTGATGGATTTCTTCCAAGGACTTCACCACCCAATCCGCGTCATCCGAGGTCAGCAGTTTTTGGCGCATGTCCCGGGCGCCCTCGAAACCCTTCAAGTAATGGGTCAGGTGCTTGCGCATCTCCAAGAGGCCCATCCGTGAACCCTTGACCTCGATGGAGCATTTCAGCTGCTCCAAGGCCACGCCGATGCGGAATTTCAGCGAGGGGGGCTTCAGTGGCTTGCCCGTCTCCAGGTAATGATTGATTTCCTCGAAGATCCAGGGCGAGCCCATGCTTCCCCGCCCGATCATGATTCCGTCGCAGTTGGTTTCCTGGAAAAGGTGGTAGGCGTCCTCCGCGGATTTCACGTCGCCGTTGCCGATAATGGGGATCTTGGCCTTTTCCTTCAGCCGCGCGATGACTTCCCAGTTGGCCTTGCCCTCGAACATCTGGTTGCGGGTCCGGGCATGGATGGCTAGGGCCGAGGCCCCGGCGTCCTGCACGGCCTCCAGGACCTCGAATACCGCGTTGTCCATGGCGTCATAACCCGCCCGGGTCTTGACCGTGATGGGCACCTTGCCCTCGGTGGCCTTGACCATGGCTTCCACGATCCACCCGGCCCTTTGGGGTTCCTTCAAGACGGCCGCCCCCGCGTCGCACTTCAATATTTTCCCAACGGGACAGCCGAAGTTAATGTCAATGACGTCGGGTTTGACTTCCTCCGCCACCTTCGCCGCCGCTTCGCCCATGATGGCGGGGTCGCCCCCGAAAAGTTGTACCCCCACCGGCCGCTCGGGTTCGGTGAATTCCATCAGGTCGTTGGTTTTGTCGCTTCCCGCCAAGAGCGCGCGGGAGCTCACCATCTCGGTCACTACCATGGCCGCGCCGTAACGCCGGGCCAGGCGCCTGAAGGCCGTGTCCGTGTAACCCGCCATGGGCGCCAAGAAGACCCGGCCGTTCAAGGTGACGTTGCCCAGCTTGAACTCGCGCGCGGCCTTGCCCAAAACGCTTAAAGGCGCCTCAAGTGGCTCGGGCGCTTGACCCTTCCCAGCCTTTAGATCAGGATTATGGTTATCTTTTGGAAGTACGCTCATTTATGTTTCCAAATTATGAATTTTGAGTTTTGAATAATGAATGGTTGAAGATTTTCGATGGCCAGCCATCGGAAATCGCCATCAATTCAAAATTAAAAATTAAGAATTCAAAATTTCCTTTTCAGTTAAATATCGCCTCTTGGATTCCGGGCAGCCTTTCAATACGGCGGCCGAGGGGTTTGGCCCTCGCCACGGGGATGGGCTTGAAGTGGATGACCACGAACCTTTCCCCCGCCGCGCCCGTCTGGACCTCGGTTCGGATAATTTTAACGTCCTGGTCGCGCAATATTTCCCGGACCTTCTCGGTCAAGCTGCCGCTGATCTTTGCTTGGAGGGTCAGGTTGTGGTAAACACGGCCCACAATATAGTCATCCACGAGGTCCAGGCAATAGAGGGTCAAAAGAACCAGGGCCGTGGTGAGGATACCCCCCGAGTAAAATCCACAACCCACAGCCAGGCCGATAACGGCGCAGGTCCAAAGAGTGGCGGCCGTCGTGAGTCCCGAAACCACCCCTTCCCTCAGGTGCAGGATCGTCCCTGCCCCTAGGAAACCGATGCCGGTCAACACGTTCTGGGCGATCCGGGGATCCATTTGATACTGGCCATTCACGAGGGGGCCTGTCACGATGGAAACCAGCATGGCCAGGGCCGAGCCCAGCCCCACCAGGATGTGGGTCCGGAGGCCCGCGGGTTTCCTCAGGCGTTCCCGATCCCAGCCGATCAGGCCGGTCAAAATCACTGTCACGGCCAGCCTCAGGGCCATCATGCCGAAATAAGATGTAAATGGGATGTCTTGCATGCGCCTTATTCTACACGCTTCTTAAAAACCAGGTTTAGAACCCCTAACAAAAATCTCTCACCACTAAGTACACCAAGGACACGAAGCCATTCGAGAGCCTCGTGGCTCTGAGTCAAATCGAAGGGTTAAAACCTTGGATTTTTACCATGTTTTCATGCCTTACTTTGTGACCTTTGTGGTAAGAGATACGGTTTTTGATTAGTAAAAGGAAGCTTGGGGGTGGGCCGTGGCGGAAAGCGCGGCTTTACGGCCTTGGGCCAACTGGTAGGCTCCCAATCCCGCCACCATGGCGGCGTTGTCGGAGCAATACTTCGGAGGGGGCACCCGCAGCACGGCGCCAAAGCTTTCGGCTTCCTTGCGCAGGGCATCCCGCAGGTCCTGGTTGCAGGCCACCCCGCCGCCCGCTACCAGGCTTTTGGGTTTGAGGCCTACCAGAAAGGCATGGACCCGGCTGGTGATTTCCTCCCGGACGGTGTTCTGAAATTTCGCGGCTAAACGCTGGAGATCCTGCTCGCCCTTCGGAGGATTCCTTTTCACCTCCAACATGACGGCGGTTTTCAAGCCGCTAAAGGAAAAATCCAAGCTTTTATCCTTCATTTTGGAAAAAGGAAAATGGTCCCCGGAATCGGGACAGGCCTTGGCTAATTTCTCGATCATCGGCCCCCCGGGATAACCCAGCCCCATGAGCTTGGCGACCTTGTCAAACGCCTCTCCCGCGGCATCGTCGCGGGTGGAGGCTAAAAGGCGGTACCGTCCCCAGTCTTCCATGTGGTAAAGCTCCGTGTGGCCGCCCGAAACGGCCAAACCAAGGGCGGGGAACTCCACGGGGGCGGCATCGAGTTGGGCGGCGTAGAGATGGGCTTCGATATGGTGCACGGTGGCTAAGGGCAGGTGGAGCCTGAAGGCAAGCCCTTTGGCCGTGGAAAGGCCCACCAAAAGGGCCCCGATCAACCCAGGTGCGGAAGTCACGGCGATCCCGGTGAGGTCGTCGTAATGGGTTTGGGACTGGGCCAGGACTTCCTGCAAAAGAAGGGGCAGGCTTTCCAGGTGGACGCGCGAAGCCACTTCCGGCACCACCCCGCCATAGCGGCTGTGGAGGTCCATCTGGGAGGCCACTTCACTGGCCAGGACCTTTTGGCCGTTTTCCACCACCGCCACCGCCGTCTCATCGCAAGAGGACTCGATGCCGAGGACAAGATTTTTTCCCATGGTAATTCCTATTTCACAACTTCGGATGCGTACACAAACTGAAATCCCTCGTTCTTTAACTTGGGGATGGCAACCTCCAGGGTCTGGAGGGTCACCAGTTTGAAATGCCCGATGGCCACGGCCAAGCCGTGCTTTTGGGCGTAGGCCGCCGTTTTGTCCAGCTGGGCCAGGATGGATCCGGGCGTATCCAAATTGTCCAGAAATACGTTCCGGTGGGCCGTGGGCAGCCCTTCTTCCCGCCCGATCTTCTCCATCACCGATTTGGGCGAGGTCCGCGAATCGATGACAAAAAGCCCGTGAGCCTTCACGGCTTCACAAACGCCGGTCATCAGGCTTGGGTCCTCCGTGGCCAGGCTGCCCATGTGGTTGTTCAGGCCCCGGCAGTTGGGCAGGCCGCTCAGCGCCTCTTCCACGTCCTTTTCCGCCAAGGCGGGATCCATGCCCTTCTTCAACAGCACCTTATAGTTTCCCCCGACCATGCCCTGCTCATGGCCCTCCATGGGCATGTGGCACATCACTTCCACGCCGTGATCCGGGAATTCCTCGGCCAGGTTTTTGGAAAACTCCACATCCGGGATGATGGAAACAGTCACCGGCACCTTAAAGCGGTAAAGGGCTTCGAGCGTCTCGCCCTCTTGATAGCCGCCGTCGTCGATGATCAGGCAGATGCGCGGCGCCTGGCCGGGCTTGAAGAGAATCCGCACCGGCGTCCACCGGGCGTCATAAGTGAAGTCAAACCCCGTGGAGCCGTCCGGGGACCCCAGCGCGGAAACGCCTGCGCCGCAGGATCGGGCCGCCTCCCCCAAACCCTGGGACATTCGGGCGGGTGAAAAACACTCGGGCTTGCGGAAGACTTCCTCGTAGGACGGAAAAACCTGCCCTTGGACGGTGGAAGCCCCGGCTTGGACATCCTCCTCCAAAAGCTTTAGAAGGTCCATTTGCTGGAGCTTTTGGTTCAACGCCTTAAGCAGCTTTTGCGTGGCCTCAGTGGGATCAGCCCGGAAAGCCGGGGAAGCGGCCGAAAGGGGCGCGGATGGGGCTGTAACGGAGGCCGGGGCTTCCCAGTGGCGGCGCCACCAAAAAAAAGCAAAGGCCAGCATCCCCAGGATCCCCAGCAGGTTCAACAACAGGCCCCGGGCTCCACCCCACTCCCTCAAGTCTTGAAACTTCAAGGGGCCTTTATTCTCCGTCGTCGTCCTGGTTCCTGGAGCGCTCCTCTTCCAGCTTTTTCTCCCCGGCGATGCTGGTGTCCTTGACCTTGGGATATTGGGCGTAAAGCTTATGGCTGATTTTTCCGCCGTTTTCGATGATTTCCTCGGCCACCTTCACCTGCGGATCGTCCAGCACCGCGATTTCCCGGGCTTCCGTCTCACCCTGCTCCTGGCGGACGAGTTCGACGTAGAGGCTGTTTTTAAGCTCATCCCCGTCCTTCTTTAATTCGTCCGGGTCGGTTTTCTTCACGTTCGCCAGGCAATAATCGTAGAAACGGTCCATGACCTTGGGGCTCAAATCCTCTTCGGAAGTTGGCTTAAAACCCTCCTTGGCCAGGACCTCGGCGAATTTCTCCACCATTTCCTTGGTGTAAATCTTGATGGTGGATTCGGTCAGGTCATGGTCGCGCAGGTCCAAATCGGGCTCGATGCCGATGCCGTGGATGCAAACCCCCGAGGGGGTATAGTATTTGGCCATGGTCAGCCTCAAGGCCGCCCCGTCGCTGTTGTCCAGCGGCAGGATGGTCTGAACCGACCCCTTGCCGAAGGTTTTGGATCCGATCAGGACCGCCCTTTTCCAGTCCTTCAGCGCCCCCGACACGATTTCCGCTCCCGAGGCGCTCCCCTCGTTCACCATCACCACCACCGGGTCGCCGGCCGGAAACTTCTCCCCGTCCGAGGCCCGGAACTCCTGCGTCTGGTTTTCGCTTCGGCCCTTGGTGGAAACGATCATGTCGCCCTTCTTGCCGAAGAAGTCGGAAACGCCCACGGCCTCGTTCAAAAGCCCGCCCGGGTCGTTGCGCAGGTCGATCACCAGCCCCTTCAAGGTGGCCTTCTTTTCCAGGTCATCCACGGCCTTGATGAAGTCGTCGGTGGTGTTTTCGATGAATTCGGTGATGCGCACGTAGCCGATGTCATGGGGCAGCATGTAGGCATGGATGCTCTCGATCTTGATGGTATCCCGCACCAGGGTCACGTCGAAGGGATCGGCCATGCCGGGCCGGATGATCGTGATGGTCACCTTGGTGCCCACCTTCCCGCGCAGGAGCTTGACGGCGTCGTTGATGGTCATGGAGGCGGTGCTCTCGTCGCCGATCTTGGCGATCTCGTCGCCCGCCTTGATGCCCGCCCTGTCCGCGGGCGTCCCCTCGATGGGCGAAACCACGGTCAAGTGGTCGTCCTTGATGGCGATTTCGATGCCGAGTCCCCCGAAATTGCCGGAGGTTTCCGTTTGCATTTCCTTGTATTCGTCGGGAGTCATAAACTGGCTGAAGGGATCCAGGGTATTGACCATGCCTTGGATGGCGCCGTAAACCAGGTCCTTGGGGTCGGTTTTGTCCACATCCACGTATTTTTCGCGGATGATGGCCAAGGCATCCACGAAGGGGTTCAGGTACTTGTAGACGTCCTCATTGCTTTCCTTGGGATTGGCGGCCGATTCGCTGGCCGCGCCGGCGGCGAAGCTCACCCCGCAAAGGGCCAGCAACAAAAAGGCCGTGGTTAACAAGGACGGGCGACGATCCATGACTTCCTCCAAAAATTCAATTTTGAGTTTTGAATTTTAAATTAAAAACTACCGCCATTTAAAATTAAGAATTCAAAATTTAAAATTGCAGATTACGACTGGTGTTTGAGCCAAAGCACGGGGTCTTGGGGCACGCCGTTTTTGCGGATCTCGAAGTAAAGGCTGGGGCCCACCAGGGAGCCGGTGTCCCCGACTTCCCCCAACACCTCGCCCGCCTGGACCCTTTGGCCCTCGGAGACGTCCAATTCCGAGGCTTGGGCGTAGAGGGAATAATACCCCTCCCCATGGTCTAAAATCACTAATTTTCCATAACCCTTGAACCAGTCGGCGTAACGGACCACACCCGACGCCACGGCCCGGAAAGGCATCCCCGGGGGGGCCTGGATTTGGATGCCGCTGTTGTCGACCACTTCCTTGAACTCGGGGTTTCGGTACCTCCCAAAGGGTTGGATAATCCGGCCCGAAACGGGCCAAGGGATCCTTCCCCTTCTCACCATCAAACCCTGCCCCGCCGGAACCCAAGTCGTTTGCCGCTGCCTGACTTCCTCGGCTTCTTTGAGGAGGGAGGACACCTTGTCCTGCAGGTCTTGCGCCGCCTGGCTTAATTCCTCGATCATCCTTTCCTTCTCCTCTTTTTGACGCTCAATGGAAGCCAAAAAGATCGTCCGTTCCTCGCGCTCGTGGGAATAACTGGTTTCCTGTTGGCCCAAGGCCGACAAGATGCGTTTTTCGCGGTGGGCGTTGTCGTCCCACTGGGAGGTCTCCTGTTCCAGGGCTTGTTGCGCCTGAAGGGTCTGGTCGAGGAGCTTTTCGTTGCTTTCGGCGAGGATCATCCCGAATTTCAGTTTGCGGGCGAGGTCGCCGAAGGTTTCCGCGTCCAGGAGCCCCCCTAAAAAAGGCTGGCGCACGGACATACGGTAAAGGGCGGCTAAGCGACGCCTCATCAAATCCCGGCACTGGGCCAGTTGCTCCCGGTTTTCGGCCATGTCGCTTTTCAGTTGCGCCACCCTTGTCCGGGTTTCATGGAGGTCTTCCTCATTGGCTTGTTTTTCCCGCCGCAGTTTTCCCAGGGTTTGATCCACCGCCTGCAGGCGTCCAAGTTCTTTTTTTTCCTTGACCTCGTCCTGGCGCTTGCGCTTTTCCTCTTCGCTCAGTTTTTGCTCGATGGCCTCCAGGTCTTTTTTGCCCTGGTGGATCTTGTTCTTGATCTGCCCGGTGGTTGTCGTCGCCGCGCTTTGGCTTGCATCCTGGGCGCGGATTGGGATAGCAAAACAGCCGCAAAGAATAAAAATGCTTATGGGCGCCGAATTTTTAATTTTAAATTTTAAATTTTTGATTGTGGGCATTTTCACTTCGTGAAAATTTCAATCCTGATTTTTAAAATTTTTTGCTTTCTCTAAAATCAATCGGATTTTTGCGAAGCAAAATCTCAATAACTCATAATTCAAAATTAAAAATTCATAATTGGTCTTAATGTATTTCCCTTACCCATCTGCGTTGGAGCGCCAAAAAAGCCCCCAGGAGTCCGAGTATGGTTCCCAAGGTTATAAGGGTCAGGTAAAGGCCTGCCCAGTCGGCCGCGGGCAGGGTCAGCACCATGTCGATCCCGGCGTATCTTTGAAGCGCCATCCCGGCTCCGCGCCGGAAGGCTTCCAATAAAACCACCACCACCAGGGCGCCCCCCCATCCCTGCAAAACCCCCTCCCACAAATAAGGCCCCCAGCGCATCCAAAGGGGCGCTCCCATACGGGCCATGAGGATGTAGTCCTCGCGCCTTGCCCACAACGCCAGGGTGAGGGTGTTGGCCACGATGAAAAGGGCCGTTAAAAAAATAAGGCCTCCCAAGACCAACCCCACCCACCGGGCCAGGCGGGTCAGCTTGGAGACCGTTTCCCACTCGTTTTTGCCGTAATCCACTTCCTCAACTCCGGAATCCTGTTTGATCTTGGAAACAAGGTCGTCCAGGCTCGACGCGGCGTCCTTTCGAAGGACCACCGTGAAGGAATCGGTGAGGGGGTTCTCCCCCAGCGCCTCCACCATTTGGTCGATCTCCGGGTCTTTTCGGAATTCCTGGAGGGCCTCTTCCTTGGTGACAAGGCGCACCGAGGCCACGCGGGGATCGGCCAGTAAGAGGGTTTCAATCCGCTGACGGTCCGGGGCCTCGGCGGCGGGGGTCAGGAAAACCGCCATTTCGAATTTTTCCTTCGCCGACCCCAGGGCGTGGTCCAAAACCCTGGAAAGCCCGAAGAAAAAGGACAACTGGAGAAGCGTGCAGGCCACGATCACAATGACGGCCGTGGAAAGGCCCCGCGCCCTCAAAACCTGCAGGAATCCTTCTTTTAGGACGTACCCTAGCCTGGCGGGAGTGCTCATGAAGCGCTTTCTTCCAAGGGTTCCAGTTTTCCCTGGTCCAGCTTGACCCATTGGATGGAAAGCCCGGATTTTCCCTGGGCCGCATCCCGGAAAGCCATTTGCTGGGTCGAAAGCACGATGGTGCTCCCTAATTTATTAAGCTCCAGGAAAAGGCGGAATAAAACCGATGTGGATGGGCCGTCCAAACCCTGGAAAGGATCGTCGGCCAAAAGGAGGCGGGGCCGGAAAATCATGGCCCTTAAGGCCAGCACCATGCGCTGCTCGCCGGAGGAAAGCCCTACGGGCTTGGAGGAGAGCTTGCCCGTCAGCCCGGCGTTGGAAAGCAACTTGGCGATGGCTTCTTTTTCCCCTTCCCCCGAGGCGCCCTTCGCCCGGAGGATGAAATGAATGTTTTCCTCGACCGTTTTATCGGGAAAAAGCTTCAAATCGGGAAAAATCATTCCAACCTCCCGCAGCCATTGCTGTTTTTCCTTTTCCGAGAAGGCGTAAATGTCCTTATGGTCGATTTTGAGGACACCCGAAGTGGGCTTTTCTTCACCGCCCAGCATTTTAAGGAAAGTGCTTTTACCGGTACGGGACTCCCCCAAAACGACGGTGAAGGAGCCTTCAGGGGCTGAAAAATAAGCATCCTCCAGCACTTTGACGCCCGAAGGATGGATTTTGGTGAGGTGGAAAGCTTGGATCATCATGGAGTGACGACCTGGACTGTCTGGGGGAAACTCCGCATGGTTTTAAATTAAGCCAGGAAGCCCCAACCCGCAAGGAAAATGAACCCGTTGGCACGGGAATTAC
>JASHQZ010000219.1 GCA_030038835.1 candidate division FCPU426 bacterium | reverse complement strand
CCCTCAAGGGCGATTTCGAAAAACACCGGAAGATCGCCCGGGTCACTTTTCCCATCTGGCTCTATGTTTCGGTCACGGGCGTCATCGTTTATTTCATGCTTTACCGGGGTTTTCTCCAGTAATCCTTTCCGAATATCCCACCTCATTGGTTTTTCCGGCGCGCCGCCCTAATATCTCTTTACGGAACTATGTACTTGGCGTCAGTTTCCAAAAACCCTCTCCCCTCGAGGGAGAGGGGGATAGAGTCAAATCAACTGCGAACTGACGCCAAGTGCATAGTTCCCTCTCTTTATCCCCGTTGAAGGAGTCCGGCATGAACGTCACCGAAACCGAGGCATTGGAAATCGCCCGCGCCGCCCAAACCGTGGCGGTGGAGGGAATGCAGGACGAAAGCAAGAGGGACCGGCCCGCCTACCAGATTCCCGCCATGCTCAAGGAAAGGGGGATGAAGGTTTATCCGGTGAATCCCACGATTCAATCATCCCTGGGAGAAAAGGCCTATGCCGCCATCCAGGATGTGCCGGTGAAAGTGGACATCCTGGATGTGTTCCGGCGTCCCGACGTGATCCCCGCCTTGGCGGAGGAGTTGGTGGCCTTGGCCCCCGATAAACGCCCCAAGGCGGTCTGGCTCCAGACCGGCATCACCCACCCGGAAGCCGAGGCGAAGCTGGAAAGGGCGGGATTCAAGGTGATTTCCGACGCCTGCCTGGGGGTTTTCGCTTCCCGCGTAAGACAAAAAGTTTAACCGCAGAGGACACAGGGCACACGGAGAAAAGAAAAGGAATTTTATTAAGAGGCTCCAACAAAAACCTGTTGAACCACCAAGGTCGCCAAGTACACCAAGAACAGCGAACGAATAATATTTCAAAATCCAAGCAAATCCGGGATCTTTTTTGCCTTTCTTGGTGAGCTTGTGCCGATTCACCATCAAGGAGTTAATGAAATCGGTACTATACCGACCTCTTTAACAGCTTTATGGAAGGTCGGCATGGTGTTCTTGGTGGTTCAAACGGCCTTTGTTTTCGATTTTTGTTAGAGATTCTAAACCAGGGAATGTTTTCCTCCGTGATCTCTGTGACCTCCGTGGTTCAAAGAGGATGGTGTGAACCGGATCGAAGTCGTCCAAGGCGACATTACCCAGCAAAAAGTGGAAGCCATCGTGAACGCCGCCAATGAATCCCTCTTGGGCGGCGGCGGGGTGGACGGCGCCATCCACAGGGCGGCCGGGCCCCAGTTGCTGGAGGAATGCCGCGCCCTGGGTGGCTGTCCGACCGGCCAATGCAAGGTCAGCAAGGGCTACCGTCTCCCGGCCAAATGGGTGATCCATACGGTGGGGCCCATCTGGGGCGGAGGCACCCACCGGGAGGCCGAATCGCTGGCCTCCTGTTACCGTAACTGCCTGGAAACGGCCGTGAAAAACGGGATCAAAACCATCGCCTTCCCCTCCATCAGCACCGGTGCTTACGGGTTCCCCGTGCAACAGGCCGCCCAAATCGCCTCGGCTGAAATCCAGGATTTCCTGGCCCAAGACCGACAAATTGAAAAGGTGCGGATGGTTTGTTTTGACGCCCCAACGCTCGGGACTTACCGGACAGCCTTTGGATTACAATGAAAGGCGGTTCTTGGTTACAGCCCCTAGTCGACGCAACTTTTCCTTGAAAGTCGATTTAACCTTGAAAAAACCATTTGTTTTCCTTTTTACGCTAACCATGTGGACCGCTCCCGCCTCACCGGCTCAGTGGCCTTCGCCGGTCGGGGCGGTCAACGACTTCGCCCACGTCATTCCCGCCGACCAAGCCCAGGAAATCGAGAACTTCCTCGACGAATTCCAGCAAAAGACCGGCAACGCCATCGTGGTGGCCACCTTCCCCTCGGTGGAGGCAGGGGACGTGGACAAGGCCGCCGCGGACCTTTTCCAGGCCTGGGGCGTCGGGCAGAAGGGGAAGGACAACGGGATCCTCATCCTGGCGGCCATCCAGGACCGGCGGGTGCGCATTGAGGTGGGTTACGGCCTGGAAGACGTGGTCACGGACGCGGATGCCGGAGACATCCGGCGGCAAGACCTCTATTCCTCTTTTAAACAGCAACAGTATGGCCGGGGTCTCAGCGACGCCGCCCATGACTTGGCCGCCCTTATCCTCCAACGGCAGAAAGGGCAGGCGCCGGGCCCCGCGGGGGATGAAGAGGCCAGCCTTGGTGAAATCATCAAAATCATTTTGATCATCGCCATCCTTCTCCTTTATCTACTCATCCGCATCCGTTTTGGAGGGTGGTGGTGGGGAGGGGGCGGATATTATGGAGGCGGCGGCTGGGGTGGCGGGGGTTTTGGAAGCGGAGGCGGTGGTGGAGGCTTCGGCGGTTTCGGGGGCGGCGGCTCGGGCGGCGGCGGGGCCAGCGGGGGATGGTAACCTTGAAAATAGTTATGAGTTTTAAGTTTTGAGTTCTGAGTTAATGAATGTTTTCGAACCAGAGGCTCGAAAACGTCTTAAACTCAACACCCAAAATTCATAATTCAAAGCCGGGGTTTGGGAGGCGGTTATGAAATGGACGACGGAAAAGATGACGGAAGAACTCAAGGCGCTCCTGGGCGACCAATTGGTGTCGGTCGTGATCTATGGATCGGCGGTGGGAGGGGATCACGCGGGAAAAAACTCGGACATCAACCTTTTGGTGGTCACGCGGGCCCTTTTTCCCAAGGAACTGCTGGCCCTTTCCAAGGCCGTAGTCCCCTGGACCCGGCAGGGAAACCATCCGCCGCTCATCCTCACCCGGAAACAATTGAAGGTCGCGGAGGAAGTCTTCCCGGTCGAGATCCAGGACATCCAGCACAATCACCGGGTCCTTTTCGGGCCTGACCCGGTGAAAGGGCT